>JBAUIB010000083.1:0-9344 GCA_049680585.1 Phormidesmis sp. | reverse complement strand
AGAGAGGGGCGATCGCAGGGGTCAGCTTTGACTACTATGATGTCGGTCGTCAAGCCGGGGAGATGGTGATCAAAGTCCTTAAAGGCAGCAAGCCAGGCGATCTCCCTGTAGAGTTTATCGAGGCCGTGCAGCTATCTGTCAATCCGACAGCCGCGGCAGCAATGGGGGTTGTCCTCCCACAGGCGGTTACCGCAAGCGCCGATAGCGTGATTGAGCCGCCTTTACAAGATGAGCAGCAGCCCTGAGTAACCCAGTGCCCCCAGAGCAAAGGACCAGAATCGACTTTCTCTTTCTTTCGGCAATTCTTCTTTGAGCACGTTGAGCATAATACCCCCCGCCAAAAAGGCAAATAAAACGGCTGTAAGGACCTCGCTGATTTCGGTTTGACTGCCGACGAGCCAGCCAAAGATGGTCGCGCCTGCCAGAATCCAGCGGCCCTCATGCCGGTAAGCCTGTTTGTGATCCTCGCTCAGACTGTAGTCGTTGACCAGAAAGTGTAAAGCCATCGCGATCACATAAATCAACAGGCTCCACATCCCTGGATCTTCGCGGTGCGTGAGCAGATAGCCTATCAGCGCGTTGTAAAGCGAAAACGATCCCATATGTAGCCAAAAAACGCCCGGCTGGGTAATATCGCCTGCCCCGCTCGTTCGGCTCTCCTGTCGCGATAGCTTGGCCGTCCGCTCTAGCCCATAAAAGGCGATCATGCCAACCAAAGAAACAACGTAAATATGGTGTTCAACGCTTGTCAAAAACTCTGAGTTGGCCTGAAACTCGGACTGGGCCTCACTGAGATCTGGCAGAATATGCACAAATACATAGGCAACCGAAACGCCACTGCCCATCGAGAGCCATCGACTACGAGGCGTTCTACTCAAAAACTTAAACTTACCAGCATAAAGGTGAACCAAAGCTAGCAGCAGTGCGGCTAAGCCTGACATCCACAAAAGTGAGCTATGTGCCATAGTGCTTGTTGATCACGGCTGGAATGATAACTGATAGTGGCATGCGTAGGCGCAGCCTTGCGCTTGCGATAAAGAGAGCGGCGATGCGGCGAAAGGTGAGGAGGGCTGACTTGAGACTCATAAAGCGACCCATGCTGTGCTTTTCCTTAGATATTGGGCTTTTTCTTACAATATATAGCTGAATAGCTGATGTGAATAGCTGATGTGCCATGACTAAAACATAGCAGATTGCTCCAAGCATAGAAGGCGTTATAAAAATTCGTCTTCTGGCTGAAGACAGACGCTAAAAAGAGCCGGTATGGTTAGAAGAAGCTTGTTTTAAAGTCATTTTTGAGAGAGTGTGCGATGAGCAATAATTGGGTTCGGCTAACGGTATTGCTGTCTGTTCTTTTACTGATGGTGTTTCCCTTCGCAGGGTTGGCACCGCTGACGCTGCTGCTATTTGTCGGTATCTGCGGCTGGGTGTTTCAGCTAGTCAGTACGATTCTGGGGGCTAATGACTCATCCGATACTGAACGCTCGCTAGATGGTTGATGCGATCGCTAGATAGCCAGTATGCTTGCCACTTCTGGCATAGGCTCGGGCGATCACTCGCACCTGGATCTCCACTTTTAGACAGTCAAAAAATCCCGCCAGGCCAGTCTTAAATAGGAAAGATAACCTTTGAAAGGAGATTCCTATGGTAATTCCCGCTGATCAAATTCCAGCCCAGGCACAAGATCGCCAGCCTGCTCATGAGTCAGAGATGACGCCTTCTCCCATCTTTGATCGTGACAGCTACAAGGGAAGCGACAAGCTGAAGGGTAAGGTCGCTCTGATTACTGGGGGTGATAGCGGTATTGGTCGCTCTGTGGCTGTGCTCTATGCCAAAGAAGGGGCAAACGTTGCCATTTCTTACCTAGACGAGCATGAGGACGCCGCTAAAACGAAAGAAGCTGTTGAAGCACAGGGGCAGAAGTGTCTGTTGATTCCTGGCGATATCAGCAATGAAGAGTTTTGTCAGGAGGTGGTTCAGAAGACGGTTGATGAGTTTGGCCAGCTCGATATTTTGATAAGTAATGCGGCTGAGCAATATTTAGAAGAGGATTGGGAAGAGATCGATGCGGCGCGTTTAGGCAGCATCTTTAGCACGAATGTGTTCCCGATGTTTTACTTTACCAAGGCCGCATTGCCTCATCTCAAGGAAGGCAGTGCCATTATTATTACGACCTCGATTAATGCCTATAAGGGCAATGGGCCGCTGCTGAGCTATTCCACTACCAAGGGTGCGAATTTGGCGTTCTTGCGATCGCTCTCTCAGCGCGTGCTTGAAAAGGGTATCCGTGTTAATGGCGTAGCCCCCGGTCCGATCTGGACGCCGTTTATTCCCGATGCTTTCCCCGCTGAACAGGTCGAAGGCTTTGGCAAACAGGTGCCGATGAAGCGTCCTGGTCAGCCTGTAGAAGTCGGTACCTGCTATGTGTTCTTGGCCTCTGAAGATTCTTCTTACATGACGGGTCAGGTGTTACATCCCAATGGCGGTGTCGTTGTCGGCGCATAATCTGCAAGAGACACCCTATGCGACTTGGTCATCCGACTGGCTATTGTGCGTCGCCAAACCAACCACTTGGGGGCTCACAATCAGCTGGCGCTGCTGAACTTTGAGCCAGCTTTCGGCTCTAAAGTCGCGGAGCAGGCGGGTGACCGTGACGCGGGTCGTACCAATGATGGTTGCAAGCTGATGATGGGTTAGGCGGAGCTTGATGCGTACGCCGATTGGCTCTACCTGACCAAAGTCTTGAGCGAGCTGAACAATCAGACAGCGCAGCCGGTCTGCCACCAGGCGTTTGCCAGAGATTGCTAGCCAAGCTTCTGACTGATGCAGTCTGCGAACAAGCTGTGGGAAAATGCCTGCCATTAGCGCTGGAGATGATTCGACTTCGCTGATGGCAAGCGGCAATAAGTCGGTTTGGGTCAGCGCCGTCGCCCAGGCCGGCTCAATGCTGGTGAGATATTCTCCAAAGGCCATCGACGGCCCGCAAAGCCCGACAATCGTTTCGCCGCCATCGGCATGAATAGTGTGGAGCTGGACGATGCCTCGGCAAATGATGTAGAGATACTGCCGCTGCAGCGGGATATTTTTACCGGGGGGGTAGGTGATGAGCGATCGCTCCTGATAGAGCTGCTCTAATAATGTCACGAATTGCTTAGAGGGAACTTGAACAGGCGCAGAAGTTACCAAAGACAAAACAGAATTAACCCCATTAGTGGCAAGGATCAGTTAATCACTCACTGACTGTAGGGTAATCATCGAAGCTGCGCGTTAACCCGAAGGAAAGAGAAGGTTAAGAGAAAGAGAAAGTTAAGGGGGAAGCCAACATTTCATGCAGATCCTCCCCCTAAACTCTCTTGTGTCATTGTTCACTTAGCCTTTCTTGTTGGGTTTTTAGCTAATTGACCTTTAGACAGGTGCAAGCTGGCGCACATCCGTCACCTGCCCGGTCACCGCCGCCGAAACCACCATCGCTGGGCTCATTAACAGCGTCCGACCGGAGGAGGATCCCTGGCGACCTTTAAAGTTGCGATTAGAAGAAGACGCGCTAATCTGCGATCCTTCTAGCTTGTCTGGATTCATCGCTAAGCACATAGAGCAACCCGGCTCGCGCCATTCAAACCCAGCTTCGACAAATACTTTATCGAGTCCCTCGGCCTCGGCCTGCTCCTTGACTCGCTCGGAGCCCGGCACCACAAAGGCTTTTACCCCGCTAGCGACATGGCGACCCTTGGCGACGTTAGCGGCTTCGCGCAGATCGCTAATACGACCATTGGTACAGCTTCCAATAAAGCATACATCTATCTTCGTGCCTGCAATCTGCTGACCAGGAGAGAGCTGCATGTAGCGATAAGCTTCGGCGGCGATGGGCCGTTCGTCATCGGGCATCATTTCGGGCGTGGGAATGGCTTCATTCACGCCAATGCCCTGACCAGGTGTAATTCCCCAGGTAATGGTCGGTGCAATCTCGGTGGCGGCAAATGTCACGACATCGTCGTATTCGGCGTCAGCGTCACTGCGTAGGCTCTCCCACCAAGCGATCGCGCTGTCCCACTCACTCTCACTGGGGGCAAAGTCACGTCCCTTTATATAGTCATAAGTGGTTTGATCAGGGTTGACATAGCCACAGCGCGCGCCCCCTTCAATCGACATATTACACAGCGTCATCCGGCCTTCCATCGACAGGCTTTCGATAGCGCTGCCCGCAAATTCGTAGGCAAATCCGACACCGCCTTTAACCCCAAGCTTACGAATAACGTGCAGGATAATGTCCTTGGCAAATACGCCTGCTGGCAGCTCGCCGTTTACCTCAATGCGGCGAACTTTGAGCTTGGCCAAAGCCAGGGTTTGAGAGGCGAGCACGTCGCGCACTTGACTGGTGCCAATGCCGAATGCGATCGCGCCAAATGCTCCATGCGTAGAGGTATGACTATCCCCACAGGCTATCGTCATCCCCGGCTGCGTGAGCCCTAGCTCTGGGGCAATCACATGCACGATTCCCTGATTACCAGAGCCCACATTAAAAAAGCGAATGTCATTTGCTTTTGTATTTTCTTCTAGCGCTGCCATCATCGTCTCCGCCATCGGATCGGCAAAGGGCCGAGACTGATCTTTGGTCGGCACGATGTGATCGACCGTGGCAATTGTGCGCTGCGGATACATCACCTTCAGGCCGCGCTCACTGAGCATGGCAAAAGCTTGGGGGCTAGTAACCTCGTGAATTAGGTGCAGACCGATGAATAGCTGACTCTGGCCAGAAGGCAAAGTGCCCACGGTATGTGCGTCCCAAACTTTATCAAAAAGGGTGCCTTTACTCATAGCTAAATGCGTGCCGAAGAAGCGCTGAAATAGTGAATTAGAGACCTGATGTCAGGTCAGTTATCTATAGTAGACCATGACCCTGTAGCTACGACGTGAGCGCTTATTTTCTACAGAAATCCAAATAGTCTGATTCATGTGGAAAAATTCTTCTCTGTCTTCAGTTTGTTCTGTTCTAATTGGCGGGCGCTACGAGGTGCCGAAATTTATTCCGCCATCCCTGCAGCTTTAAGTCATCTGCACTAATACATTCTATTTCTATACCTGAGTTCCACCGCTCTGCGATACTGTGCCGGATTCTATCTAGATCTGAGTCGTTTATTAGCAGCAGCTTCAGCTTCAGATGACCGTCGCTCTGCTGCTCTAGCTGAAACTCGTCGATGCCACCCACACGATCTAAAAAGTCTTGAATGTAGTGAGTCGGGTAAACGTCATCGCCAATCGAAACTACATCGTGAACTCGCCCGACGATGTCAGTGATGACCGGTTGCCCACTGGGATAGCTAAGCTGTCCCATATCGCCCGTACAGTAGCGAATCAATGGCATGGCGTGATTAGTCAAATTAGTAAATACCAGTTCTTGGTTGTCTTCTATCGCGGGCCGTGTCTCTGGCCAAACGATTGGCGTGAGAACTGATAGCTGCTGAGTGTTCGCCGCGTTCGTATGGGCAACCACGCCAAACTCTGCGTTGCCGTAGCGATCGCAGATCTGACATTGAAAAACCCTGGAAATGGTCTGAAGCTGCTTACTGTTGAGCACTTCTCCCGTTGACTCAAAGACTGTAAACAAACGCTGCGGTGATGCGTGATCTTTCTCGATCTGTAATGCCAGTCGATACAGCGTAGAGGGATGTCCTTGAACGAGGTAAGGTCGCTCTTTTTTGAGAACGGCTATAGCGGCGCGCAAGGCGTCAGCGTCAAACGTATCTGTCGTAATGTTGACTCGATTGAGCGTGATGCATTTGATCGATTCTTTGAGTTTATCTCGGTAGGGAATGGCGTCTGCAAACCGGCTGGAAAAGTGAGCTTCTTTCATATAGCGCTTTTTCCCGGCCTGTTCTAATACGAACAAGTTGGCCGCTGCTGTCCAATCTAAAGCCGCCTGATCGTAATAAATGAGTGCCGATGGCCCGGTCGAGCCGCCTGTCTTGCGAACGTGCAAGGCATCTGGGCTAATTTGTTCGTTGAGCAGCCGCTCGCCCTGCGATCGCAATATATCTTTGGTGAGGTAGGGCAAATCTTCTAGATATCGCGTATCTGTTTTGAGCTTTTCGGGGTCAAATGATTGCTGCTGAAATAGCTCTCGGTAGTAGGGCACATGACGGCCAGCCAGGGCGACGGTTTCGTAGAGTTTCTGCGCGCTGATCTGCTTTTTGGCTGACGGCGGCTGCTTTGCCAGTTCACGCAGACGCGCCAGCTTGGGTGAAATTTGACGCTTTTGCTGGCGCTCTACTAGCGGATACAGAATATAGCTTGCGATCGCTTTTATCATCAAAAAATTACCGACTCAATACCTGGCTATATGCCTGCTTTAGCTGCTGGGCCGCGTTGTGCCAGGTGAACTCGCTGGCGACGTGCGCGGCTAACCCCGACTGCACCGTCCCTTGCAGCTGCTGACAGATGGCTGTGCGAATGCTGTCAACTGAGAGCGGATCAGCATATACCACCCTATCGCCGAAGTACTCTTGCGTACAGCCCTCTTGGGTGATGACCACCTTAGCGCCGAGGGCAGCGGCTTCTAGTGCGGCGAGACCGGGGGTTTCTAGCGTGCTGGGCAGGACAAAGGCGGCGCAGGCGGCGTAGGCGGACAGGAGTAAGGGGCTGGGGTGTTCGAGGTAGCCGAAGTAGTGGAGGTAGCCGTTGGCCTCGGCGATGCACTGATCGAAGTAGGGGCGATCGCGAATATTGCCGAATACCACTAGCGGTATCTCTAATTCTCGCACCGCCCTGGCCAGATTGAGCTGATTTTTGCGCGGCTCGATGTTAGCGACATTGAGCAAAAAGGGAGAGGGCACTTTGTAGGTATCGCGAAAGAGTTGGGGGTCGGCGCTTTGCTGTAAAAAATAGTCATCGACGCCATTTACAATCGGAGAGAACTTATCTAAAGGCACTTCAAAAATGGTCGATAATGCCTCGGCTTCTGTGTGCGAATTGGGCAATAGCCGATCTGCGATGTGCAGTAAATGCCGAATTTCATCGACGGGATAAATGCCCGCTGCATAGCTTTCTGATGTAATCCATAGAATTGGTGAGAGCAATAGGGGAATGCCTTTACTCTTGACGTAGTTACAAAAGTTGGAAGATCCGCCTTGAACAGAAAAGTAATGAACAACATCGACATAATCTAGCTGCGGCTGCCAGAGGTCGTACAGCAGTACCTCTATGCCAATAGATTCGAGCGCTTCTTTGCATTTTAAGAGCTGAATTTCGCCGCCGCCTGGGCAGTCGAAGGCGACGGGAAAGGTGTTAAATAAGACGCGCATAATAGCTACAGGTTGTTGCACCCCCATTTTTCCATAGCTCGTGTTTGCTGATACCGATACTTTGGGAAAATGTGCTATGCCACCTAGGTGCCGCTAACAGCCTACAGACTTTGCCGTAGCAGGCTCATAGCTTCTCCCTGCGCGGGTGTGATCAGCATTTGCTCACCGACGCTCATAATTGGGCTCCACAGTCCGGACTCTGCGTAGTGCAGGCTGTGCAGCAAATAAATGGTTTGCCGAATCGCGCTAGGGCTACCGAGCAAAATGTGGCGCAGGGTTTCTTTTTGCGGGTGATCGGGGTTGGGCGGGGTTGGGACGCTCAGCGGGAGAGCGGCTTGGCTAGCTTCACGGATAGGGCTAGGCAAGTCGCTGGCGAGATAGGCAATGGGTTTCATTGGATTTTTCCAAACAGGTGTTTTTGACAGGTTTGTGGAAGAAATCCAAAAATTTAGCCACCCCAACTTGCCAGGAGTCAGGGTGGCTGTGGCATCATTATGCACAACCGCCTTGCTGCTGATACCAGCGAGGGGGCGAGCTGTCGGTGATTGTTCCTAGCAATCATCGGCAGCGGCTAAATTTTTGGGTGGAAAGCTGTGCGGTATGGGTTTCATGTTGCAGCAGCTATAGGCATTAGCGTAACAGTCACTTTTTTCGCCTGTCAACTACCTGCTGGAAATATTTGCTGGGATTTTTCTAAGGCAGAGCGCCTTAGGATGCGGAGGAAAGAGGTAAGAGAAGGGGATTTCCTCCCCTGCACCCCTCCTTTTGCTGAGTGGCTTTAAATTCTGCCTGGGGTCCTAACTCCCCCAGACACCCCGAAAGGGGTGTCTGGCGAGTATTTGGGGATTTTGCTTTGGTTGAGGAATCGATTACTTCTGTAAGTGGTGAATAAGTTTCATGCTTGCTCGTTTAAGCTGTCCAAAATCTGTTGCAATGAATGCTTGAGTGCAGGCAAGTTTGATTGTGCTGTTTCCTAAATCTCTGCAAGCATATCCTGTATCCCCATCACAAACTCTCTAGATGGCACGAATAGCTTCCTACAGGACGGTTTCTTTCAAATGAGGACGCAACGAATTTGGGGTGCCTAAGTCTACTGAGCAACCTAATAATTCTTCTAAATAAGATTGCAGCCCCAGCAATGTGAATAATCCTACAGGACGGTCAAACTCTACTAACAAGTCCACATCGCTTTCGGCAGTAGCTTCGTCTCGCGCTACCGATCCAAATAAAAACAGCGCCTTTACCAGAAACTCACTGAGCTGATCGCGATGGCTCTTGAGTATTGCTATGACCTGCTGCTTGCTTAGCAAGGTAGTGTTTTCAGTATCTTCTTTCATTCGTACCTTCTAAAGCTCGTGGCTAGGCGCTCTGATTATATCTTTTATTGCAGGAGCAAAATGAGGAGGATGACTGCGGCGATGATCGCAAGGTAGGGAAGCCACTTGGAGATTTTGCCAGAAGCTTTGCTGGGGCGATTAGGTAAGAGAGAGTCAGAAGGGGCGGAGGATGCGGCGGGGAGAGACTTTTTCCACCAGTCGGGTTCTGTCGTTTTTGTGGGCAGCGGTGGCGCTTTGGTCGGTGTAGGAGAGATGATTTGGTTGCGCTCTTGAATGGCCTTCTCGCATTTTTCTACCATATGAGCCAGCGTTAGCTCAGAAAAGAGTTCTTTTGCTTGTTCGAAGCTGTTGCGAGCGTCCCAATGCTCATCTATTTTTGCGTAGGCAATGCCCAAGTTGAATAGGCTGATGGCTTCGCCATTGCGATCGCCGATTTCACGTTGTATCACAAGCGACTGCTGATAGCAGTCGATGGCTTGGCGGTAGTCGCTCAGGGAATTGTACGCATTGCCTAGATTGCAAAGCGAGTCTGCGATGCCCTTGCGATCGCCGATTTCGCGTTGTATCACAAGCGACTGCTGATAGCAGTCGATGGCTTGGCGGTAGTCGCCCAGGGAACGGTACGCAATGCCTAGATTGCCAAGCGAGTCTGCGATGCCCTTTTGGTAGCCGATTTCGCGTTGTATCACAAGTGCCTGCTGTTGGTAGT
>JBAUIB010000082.1:0-2761 GCA_049680585.1 Phormidesmis sp. | reverse complement strand
GGCACGAAGTGGTGATGTATTTGTGCGATCGCATCAACGCAGCCGCCTATCCTATGTCAACCCCAGTGGTCTCTACCAGCATCAAAGAGCGCCAGCTGCTCCAAACCCAAAAGTCATTCATTGCCGTTAGCGCTTTGGCCGCCCAGGCCCAGGTCACCTTTGTTGGCATTGGCAATATCGCCTGGAATGCCCCGCTTCACGAAAGCGGTTTTATTAACAATGATGAAATCAAAGAACTGATAGCTTTAGGTGCTGTCGGAGAAATCGCGGGATGGGCTTACGATCAGCGCGGTATTTTGCTCAAAAAGGGAACAAACACGCGGGTGGCGGGTGTCCCGCTCGAATGCCCGGTTAAGGGATTAACCATCGGCATTGCAGGCGGTTTACACAAAGCAGAAGCGATCGCTGCCGCCTTGCAAGGCAGACTCATCAATGGACTCATAACGGACGAGTCTGTGGCTGGAGCGCTGCTGTAGATAGCTTTAGCTGCCATCAAACTGACTCAGTGCCAGAAATCTTCCCCCTCAAAGGTGATACCTGGGAAAAACCACGAGCTGGGGCTAACGTAGCGATATTGGATGTCAATCTCATCGAGAGCGCTGCGAGCTTCGCCTGACAGGCTGTGAGTGGCAGCGGCTAGGTTCTCGGCAATGCGCTCGGCGTTGGTGGACTTGGGGATGACGACGGTGCCGCGATCTATGGCCCAGGCGATTAAGAGCTGGGCAGTCGATAATCCTTCTTTTTGGGCGATCGCCTTTACCGCTTCATTTTCTAACAAGGGCGGCTCATCCTTTTGCTTCATGCTCTCAGGGCGATCGCCCGACCCCAGCGGTGAATAGGCCGTCAGCCGAATGCCCTGGTCTTGGCAGTAGTCGAGCAGCTCATTTTGCGGATTGTAAGGGTGCAGTTCTACCTGATTGACGGCTGGCACCGCGCCGCTTTCGGCGATGATCTGCTTCAGGGTGGAAATAGAACAGTTAGAGACGCCCACGCTTTTGACTAGGCCCTGGTCACGCAGCTTGAGCATCGCCTCAAAGGTCTTCGACAGCGGCAGCTCAGAGAGGGGAATGAAATCCTCAGGGGCTTTGTGATCGGGTATGTCGGGGCGAAACGCAACCGGCCAGTGCATTAAATACAGATCGAGGTATTCTACGCCCAGTGCTGCTAACGTCTCTCGACAGCCCTTCTCTACGGCGTCAGGTCGGTGAAACGTATTCCATAGCTTAGAGGTGATGAACATCTCTTCGCGAGCAATCGCACCACCGCCTATAGCATCGTGAATGCCCTGGCCGACTGCCTGCTCGTTTTGATAAATCCAGGCTGCATCGATGTGGGTGTAGCCAACTTGAAGCGCTGCTTTTACCGCTGCGCGCACTTCGCCTTTAGGAGATTTCCAAGTGCCTAAGCCAAATGCCGGAATGACATTGCCATCGTTGAGCGTAAAGGTTTTGACAGGTGCTGTCATCGAGACTTCCTCAAAAAGTAATCGCTGCCATTCACTATATCGTTCGTCACCTAGAAAGCTTCTCCCGTGAAGATCCACTCGCTAGCGAATACCTTTGTAGCGCAGATGTTGCCAAGTACAGAGGTTGCTCAGTCTGAGTCGTTGAGATGGGTGTTGAATTCACGTTCTGCTAGAGACTGTAAGGATAACTACAGCGGGTTCACATAAATTAAGCGTAAATACGCAGGTAAGGGCGCATGCTGTAGCAAGCATTTGCATGCGTACGAATGACATTTGTTGCTATGGCACTACCGCTATGCTCACACTAAAGGATGTTTTCTTCGCGTTTGTTTGGATTGCGCTGCTGATTTTAGCAGGGCGATTGGTTAAACAACAGGCTCGCTGGATTCAGCGGCTGTATTTACCAGAATCGATTGTGGCTGGGGCTTTGGCCCTGATTCTGGGGCCTCAGGTATTGGGAGCGATCGCCACTGCCGTCGGGGGAGATGGCAACGTACTCTCTCAAGGTTTATTTCCCGAGGCGATTCGAGACATTTGGTCTCAGTCACCGGGCATTTTTATTAACATCGTGTTCGCGGCGCTTTTCTTAGGCGAAACGATTCCGAGTCCTAAGCAAATTTGGCGAAGGGCAGCGCCTCAGGTGGTCTTCGGCCAATCACTAGCTTGGGGGCAGTACGTCGTCGGTATTTTGGTGACGATGCTGATTTTAATTCCGCTATTTGACGCCAACCCGATCTCAGGAGCGCTAATTGAAATCGGCTTTGAGGGGGGGCACGGAACGGCAGGCGGTATGGCTAGTACGTTTAGCGAGCTAGGCTTTGAAGAAGGTGCTGATCTCGCGCTGGGCCTAGCGACTGTGGGCATTGTCTCGGGTATCGTCACGGGGACGTTACTAGCAGACTGGGCGCGCAAGCGGCAGCACATTGAAGTCTCACGCGCGCCTGTCTCGGAGCCAGATGATCTGCCCGATCTCTCTCATTCTGAAAACGAGGCGATGCTCGAACGGCGGCGACAGCTCACGCGAGGACTGCTAATCGATCCGCTCTCGCTTAACTTTGGCTTCGTTGGCATTGCCGTTATTTTTGGCTGGCTGATTCAGCAGGGGCTGGTTCTGCTAGAGGCGCTGACTTGGGGCCGAACTGGATTTGCGGTGATGGAATACGTGCCGCTGTTTCCAATGGCGCTGATTGGCGGCATTCTGGTTCAGCTGATTATGGTTCGCTTAGGACTAGACGCGCTAATCATTCCAAGGCTGACAAAAAATATTGCGGGTATGGCGTTAGATGTGGTGGTGGT
>JBAUIB010000081.1:0-2328 GCA_049680585.1 Phormidesmis sp. | reverse complement strand
GCCAAGCTGCCCGCAAAGCTCTGAGCGATGGTTGCTGCCCTAGGCAGGTCAACAAACTGCACCTTCACCCGCAGCGGCGCGGCCATCGGCCATAGGCGAGGCTGCGGATACGGGTGACGCGCACGAGTTGGCCAACGTTGACTCTAGTTGTCATCAGAAAGTCCTCATTCAGCAGCACCTCTGGGCGAATGCCTGGCTGGATGAGGACAGGGACTATGGCCTTCTCGTTGTCGGCTCCAAAGTTGAAACCTGCTCAGAATATGCCTGAGAATCACGAAAAGCTAAAATTAAGATGCCAGCACTCGTCTAAGGCTCTCTTATGGCTCAATCTATCAGCCTTGACATCCCAGATAGCATTGTCCAACAGGCTCAGCAGCTAGCTAGTCAGACCCATCAACGCCTTGAAGATGTTCTTTTAGAGTGGCTCACCCATAGCTTCACGGAGCACCCGGTTGAAACCCTGCCGGACAGCCAGATCCTCGCCCTCTGCAATATGCAGCTTGATGAGCAGCAGCAAGCAACGCTCAACACCTTGACTGAGAAGCAGCGCGAAGAGGAAATCACCCCAGCAGAGAGTCAAGAACTGCAATTCCTGATGGGGCTTTATCGTCGGGGGTTACTGCGTAAAGCCAAAGCACTCAAAGTTGCCGTTGAGCGTGGCCTCATTTCTCCTTTGAGTGCCGCATGAGCCGATATATTGCCGCAGACCTGGCTGAGCGCATTCGGGCATCGGCCCAAAACCGCTGCGGTTACTGCTTAAGCCCACAGCGACTTGTTATGGCACGGCTTGAGATTGAGCATATTGTTCCGCTGGTTAAAGGCGGTACCAATGATGAGACCAATCTTTGGCTGGCTTGCCCATTGTGCAATGGTCATAAAGCCAGCAAGGTCGAAGCGGTTGATCCAAAAACAGGAGAAATGGTGCCGCTGTTTAACCCCAGGACTCAAAGCTGGGCCGAACATTTCCGCTGGTCAGGTGATGGCACTCAAGTGGTCGGTATCACGCCCATCGGCAGAGGCACTGTCGCTGCCCTTTGTTTGGATAGCGACTTAGACGCGATTGCAGTTCGGCAGTATTGGGTTGAAGCGGGCTGGCATCCGCCGGAAGCACTGTCGAAGATTACATAGCGCTGTTGGCTGCTCCATCCACAAGAGATCTATCTGGCTGCATTTATCCAAACAAACAAATCGCCTACTCTCGGCATTCTTAAAAGAAACCCTCACCAGACAACACTGGTGAGGGTGAGGTCGGTATTTAGCTGAGTGAGCATTACGCAGCAGTGGCGAGCTGCCGCCACTGCGCCGATGGCAGGGACATCACAGTTGCGCCCAGCTCTTCTAGCTCGGTGGCTCTATCGTAGGACTCGACATCTTGAGCCGTGCGTGTCACCGCGTTCAGCAGCCCCCACTGGCTAAGGTCGCCGCCTTGAATCAGATGCTGAAGGACACCTGTGTGTTCGCTCTGCTGCAGTTTGAACCGGTCAGAGAGCAGCTCGACTGCCTTCACCGGGTTGCCTTCAATGCGCCGCTCGGTGGTCTGCCGCATCTGTGCCACCAACGCCTCGAACTTGGTGCGATCCACCGCGTCACGCACCAGGTCTTGCACCTTCAGGAAGAAGGCGGCGTTGTCAGCTTCCAACGTCTCGTCTGAGAACAGCTCGTAGGCATCTGGCGTATCAGCAGCAGCTCGGCCTAGATGAGTGAACCGATTGCGAGCAGAGCGGTCGGGTGTAACCATGCCATTGGTGCAGACCAGTCGGTAGATGAGTGGTTCTACCCGCAGTGCACCCATGCCGATTTCTGAGTTGGAGATGCAGACACCTGCCTGTACCGGATCACCGACCTTCACATCGGCCTGAACCTTGGCGGTGACTACCTTTAGGTACATCCGCGTCTCGGTCAGCTCGCAGGAAACGACCTGCGCGCCATCCATTTGCAGCAGCGTCGGCAGCACGGCCTCGGCTAAATCGAAGTTATCCAAGCGGCGATAGCGACAGCTGAGGAAGGCACGGGCATCGCTGCCAAGGGTGCGAATCATCCGCTGCTCTGGCTGGGCTTGAAACCAGTGGTTGACGTTTGCCTGCAGCAGCTCGGGTGCTTCTGTGCGCATCCGGTCGTAGTACTTGGCGGGAATGCCAATGCGCTCTCCAATCTGCCGGTGTGCGTATGGAGTAATCTCAAAGGTCTGTGTCGTGCCGTTGGTGAGCGCGAGCTGACCGACAGGCGTCATCTCTAGCGCACGAGTATCGGCGATATAGTCTTTCTTCAGCGCTTGCTGGGCTTCCAGCGCCTGCGCCATTTCAGTCAATGTTCTTCCAGTTTTCATGA
>JBAUIB010000080.1:0-36322 GCA_049680585.1 Phormidesmis sp. | reverse complement strand
CCCCATAGTAGATCACAGCAGATCTTAGACGAAACCTCGCGCTTAACCGAGTCATGAGTGAGCTCCCTTTGCTGATTACCCGACTGGAAAACTACACTCTGAAACATCCTCAAGAGGTCTTGCAGCTGCGAGCTACCGTTAAAGAGGAAGAAGATACCGTTGTAATCTTCAAAGGGTTTTCTAGCTCACTGATGCGGCCTACGGCCTTTGATCCAGAAGTCGCAACACTGACTTCAGAGGCGATTATTCACCAGATTGATCGGCTTAAAAGCCCCTACCGGCCCGACGCACCGCAGTATTTAGAGAAGGGATTGAGTCTAGAGGACTTCATAGCCAAGCTAGAGGCGTTGGGGCTTTGATATTCCACATTTTGCTAGTGACCTGTCACAATGATGAGGTCTTCACGCTATCTTTGCAGACACTTCCTGGTACACATTCCAGCTATGTATAAAACTCAAGACCTTCACGTCGTTGAAAACCGTCCCTTGCTTCCTCCTAATCAGCTTCTCGCACAGCTTCCCCTAACCGAAAAAGCGTCTGCTCTAGTCGCCCAAACCCGCGATCATGTTCGTAACATTATGCATAACGAAGATCGCCGTTTGCTGGTGATTGTCGGCCCTTGCTCTGTGCATGATGTAGATGCGGCCTATGAGTATGCACAAAAGCTGGTCAAGCTCAGAGAGCAGTTTAAAGGTCAGCTAGAAGTGGTCATGCGGGTGTACTTTGAAAAACCTCGCACCAATATTGGCTGGAAGGGGCTGATCAATGATCCTCACTTAGACGGGAGCTACGACATTAACGAAGGACTCCGGCTAGCTCGCAAACTGCTGCTCGATTTGGCTGAGCTCGGTCTGCCAGCAGGAACCGAGCTACTTGATCCGATTACGCCTCAGTACATTGCCGATGTCATTGCCTGGACTGCTATTGGCGCTCGCACAACGGAAAGCCAAACTCATCGGGAAATGGCATCAGGACTCTCGATGCCCATCGGCTTTAAAAACAACACCAACGGTAGCTTGGATGCAGCGGCCAATGCCATGCTTGCGGCCAGTCAGCCTCACCATTTTCTGGGTATTAATCAGAGTGGTCATGCCAGTATCGTCTCGACCACGGGTAACATCGATGGGCATTTGGTTCTGCGCGGTGGTAAGCAGGGCCCTAACTACGAGACTAGCCATGTAGCGCGTGCCGCCAAGGCCCTTGCGGATCAAAACCTCAACCCGCGCATTATGGTGGACTGTAGTCATGCCAATGCGAACAAAGACCACACTCGTCAGGTCTTGGTGCTCAACAGTATTGCAGAGCAGGTTGTCTCTGGATCACAGCACTTGATGGGAGCGATGATTGAAAGCCATTTAGTCTCTGGAAAGCAGCCTATTCCTAAGCAGCTAAATGAGTTGGTGTACGGTCAGAGTATTACCGATGCCTGTGTAGATATTGACACGACAGCGACTATGCTCGAAACACTGGCAACCGCTGTTGATGCCAAACAGTCTGTCGGGGATAAAGTAGGCCGCCTCCAGTAGGGCCTTTTATCAACGGCCCGCAAATAGATCCGTACCTAAAAAGCACCTTAGAACAGGGGCACGCTGACATTGAGTCCTGCGCCGTAGAATGTATCGTTTAAGTTCACGCCAGGGCTGGATGATCGGCCAAAGCGGGTGCCGCCAAATAGGCTAACGCGACTTTCAGGCGTGACATTGTAGCTGACAATGCCTAAGACCTGCTGATAGCTGTCGTAGCGGGGGATTTGGGTGTAGTCGTCAAAGTCTAGCTGGTAGAGTAAGCTGGTGCGCAAGTCACGACTGACACCGTAGTTCAGTGACAGCGTAAAGGTTTGGCGAAACCGACTGGCGGCATCTGGATTGGCAAATCCAAGTCGGGCCTGATAGAAGCTATCTAGCCACGTTCTTGAGTTGAGAATGCTGCGGTGACTGATCAGCGTATCGATATAGTTGACGCTGAAAAGCTTATCTCTATAGCCAGGCGAGTAAAGCCGCTGGTTGCGCCAACCAATTTGAGCGTGGGTGCGCGGCAGCAATCGTTGACGCAGCCCTATCTGCACTTCGAGTTCGTTATAGTCCACGCTCTCGAAGTTTTCGTAGCGGGCTAGGTTGGTTTCAGCGATCGCATACAGGCTAGTATCATTCGACAGTTTGGGAAACAGATACAGCGATAGACCCGACTGATAGATGGTTTCACTGAGCTTGGGATTTGAGCGAAATGCATTTTCAGAGCTAAAAAATCCCAACCGCCCAGAGAGAAATGCAATCGGCTCTCGCGGCGGCGGCGGTGGCACCGAGGCTGTTTGCAGCAATCGTAAAATCCCGAGCTCATCGTCAGAGCGCGATCGCTCCTGCCGCAGTCGTAAAATCCCGAGCTCATCGTCCGGCTGCCCATCTTGACTATTTTCCTGCAAACTCTCTAGCTCATCTGAGAGAAAGTCTGATGAGTCCGCTGATGACTCCGCTGATGAGGTTTCTGGGGCTTGAGCAATCCACTCTTCCTCGGTTATGCCATCATCTACAGCATCAATATCCTTCGGTGACATCGGTATTGCCTCAGTCACAATGCTATCAATTACAATGCCATCTACCGCAACCGTCCTAGAAGCGGTCACCGTCGCCCCATCAAAGGCCACTTCATCGGATTGCGTGCCCGATGGAACCAGCTCAATCAGCAGTGTTTCCGGTGCTAAAGCTTCGTAGGGAGAGCGCTTGCCTTCAAGCAGACAGAGCTTAGTCGCAAAGCGCTGGGTGGGTCGAGGATGCGCACTCACTCCGCTTTGTTGAAAATCAAGGCCGGGGGGCTCAGCGCTACTCGCTGCCAAGTCAGCAGACTGGTCGTAAACGCAACCTGCGTTAGCAGCATCGTCAGACGCTGTAGAACCTGACTGAGCGATCGCTGGCGTACAGATAACGGCAAAAGTACCCCCTAAGCTAACGCTGAGCTTTAGAGCCCTTCGACAGAAAGGCAACGCTTGGCGTCGTATTAAAAAAAATATCTGATCAGGCAAGGAGGTTAGCAGCGCTTCTTCGTTAGATGGGGGCAGAAACATGAAAAATCGCATGAGCTGATGACATCTATATCCAGTCACTTGAGAGCCAGTCGGACAAATTTGTGAGGCAGATCACTTAAGTCAACGGGTTCTCTAGACTATCGCTAAAATGTCAATCAGTTGGCTTTGTTCTAAGAAAATATTTGAAAACTAGCGGCCTTAGCTCATAAGCTTTCCAGTAGAAAGGATTGGTCTCCAGTGGAAGGGATTTGCTGGATAAATAGCTCCTTTCAAGTCGTTTATCCTATCAGCGATCGCCAAACGGCTTTATTACGCTGTGAACTGTATCTATAAGATTTAATTTCATAAGATTTAATTTCAGCAGGTTCTCACGCCGTTAAGACGAGAAGCTCTCAAACTTGGTAATCCGGATACAATTCATCAAGATTTCGTGAGCCGAGCTGCGCTGAAACTATCAGGATTAATTGCTGGGTTAAAGTCTTATTATTCATCGTGAAAGGCTAGAATGGGTGGCGAACAGCCACTATCCAAGTCATCCTTTTCCCGCCATCTCTCAACGCGCTGCTCTCATCTCAACGCACTACTCTCAGCTATCGTCGCATCTACTCCATATCATCAGGCAGATTTACATATCAATTCAGAGCAGGGCTCACTCAAAGTTAACTAAAGTCTACTAACTTTTTTCGATGCAACCATCGTAGTGATACAAAGCACTCTCTGACTAGTTTTTCCTACGCATAGAACTTATGAATGGGTATCATTCTAAACGAAGACGCTCCCTTAAAGCGTGCTCAGCAGCCCTCGGAATCGCAGGCAGTTTGGCAACCCTTCTGCTCATGCCTCGTTCAGTCAGCGCTAACGAACCTTTGGAATGGGCTCGAGTTGATTTTCTCCGCAATCGAGTCCATCTAGTTCCCAATCAACAGCGGGCTAGACTCGCTAGAATTTCCGATATTTTGGGCGTTGGTGACTCACTCCGTACAGCTCAAGAGTCGCGAGCCGAGCTGCGCTTTAGCGATGGTTCGCTCGCTCGGATTGGAGAACGAGCGATCTTTCGATTTACGCCTAATACCCGTAATTTTCAGCTGAACAACGGCACAGTGCTGCTACTCATTCCGCCGCAAAGAGGGCGAAGCACTATCCAGACACCGAATGCTGTCACTGGCATTCAGGGCTCGGCGCTGTTTGTTCGCTATATCCCCGAAACAGACACAACGATTGTGGGCGCGCTGACGAACAACCCCAATGGACCCATGGTGCTTTTCAACCGGGATGGTTCAGAACAGCAGGCTCTGCGCGCAAACGAAATTGGCGTGATCGAGGGCGACCAAATTACCGATATCTATCGCTTCGACGGTGAGCTTTTTTGGCAGAGCAGTGGCCTAGCAGAAGGGTTTAATTATTTAGGCGATTCGGAGTCTACGGGCTCTGATGCGCTAGATGCGGTTCGGGCGGAAATTAGAGAGGCGATCTCTAATCAACAGCCTCTAGCAGGCGAAGGCGTGATCGAAAATCCAGGATCGTTTAGTCGGCCATTGTCGGACGAAGCGCCCCCAGGCTCTGATGGAATAGAAGATGTCGAAACACCTGCAACTGATGCTTCTACCGGTTCGCCCGCTTCTCGACCTGCCTCGGCAGGAACTTCGCCTAGCGAGGAGACAGAAGACGAAGAGATAGATCAGCCATTGCCGTTCGAGGGAACCCCAGCTGAAGAGTATCTAAATACGCCTACAGCAACTACCGGAAATGCGGCAGAAACTGTCAAGACACCGGCAGATACAGCCATGCCGACCTCGGGAAATACTTCGCCAGCAAGGGGTAACGGTGGGGGGACTAACGGGACTACTGCGGGTACAGATAATACTGCAGGCACGAGCACAGGTAATACGAGCACAGGCACAGGTGAAACAGGCACGGGGACGACTGCTACAGGCACAGATGACAGTGGAGGCTCAACGCCGACTAACAACGCGTCTGGAGGCTCATCTGAATCGCCGACGGTCGCCAATCCTCCTTTAGGGCCAGCGGCGGTCATGGCACCTGAAGAAAATGAAGATGACACGCCAACGGACGACGATGCCCCAGTGGAGGGTAGTGGTTCAGCGGATGGCGGCAGTGCAGGTGGCGATGCAGGTGGCGATGCAGGTGGCGATGCGACGGACGGTACTGACATCCCGACGAATGGTGATGCTGACGGGGCTACAGGCGGTACCCCAAATGACAGAGTTGACAACACAGCTGGCGGGGAGCCTGTAACAGAAGACGTCGTTAATCTTGAACCGAATACGCAGGAGGGCGCATCCGAAGAAGTTGTGCCTGTCGGAGACAATCCCACTGAGGTTACGAATGACGGTGATGCGCTGCTGTTACCTCAAGAGCCAGCAGCGATTGAAAATGCAGACGAGGTTGTTCCAGCGATAGATCCCTCTACCTCTTTGGTGCCTGTTACCCCCAATGCATTGAATGACGGTGCTCCTGGCCAAGCTGTAGAAGGCGTACCTACGACCGATGCCGGTACGATTACACCCGCTGGGTCGTCTTCTGATTCGGATGAGGCATCTGAAGCTTCAACAGACGATACGACTGCTCCGCCGACAGCCGGTCAAACGGTTGCGCCAGCTGCCCTGCAACAGCGATCGCCAGTGACAGGCACACCGCCTGATGGTGATCTAACAGAGGGTACACTGCCTGATGGTGATTTACCCAGCGATATCGATACTGACAATGGGCTAAATGTTCCGCCAGTTGGCTTGCAGGCTGTGCCTGTACCACAAGAGATCGTAGATGATCCGGTTCCGATGATGAATAATCCAATGACCGGTTCGCCCAGCCCGATGGGTAGCGGTGAGACTGGGGGGCCGGGTAATGGACCCGATGGAGAAGAGGGGCCTGCGGCCCCTGAACCCGGTCCTGAGGCTGGTCCGGAAGTAGGCCCTGATCCTGAACCAAGCCCAGAAGGGGAAGCAGTGGATATCCCTAACAGCGACAACAGTGGTGATCTGCCTCCCGACGGCAGGACTTTGCGCTAAACATTGCTTTGATGGCTGCCGCTATATCGTAATAACTACTCCTTAATCAGGATCCTCTCTCGTCTCTAGTTCATTGGGCCAGTTAGAGGGGAGAATTTGCGTGTTGTCGAGTTCCTCATTCGTCTCAATGACACCCGGTCTCGTCCCTTGATTGTAAGTAGTTTCAGAGATTGGCTCAAAGCTAGCTCTCCCTGAGGCTGGCTTATCAGTTAGCCGACTGGTGTCTAACTGGGCAAGATCGTCGAGGACACTCTGGGCCGAGTGATAGCGCTTATTAAAGTCGTAGCGAACCATTTTGTTGATAATGCCAGACAGAACAGGAGAAATATCTTCAATGGTGTGAGACCAGATAATTTCTCCGTCTTCGCTCCGCTTCAATGCGTGGGGAGGTCTACCGGTAAGCGCTTCAATGGCGGTAATGCCTAAAGCATAGATATCGCTGCGAACGGTCGGCATGCCAGCAGACTGCTCGCTAGGCATGTAGCCTTGAGTGCCGATACCGACTGTAGAGGTTACCTGCGTGTGAGTATCGGCCAGCTTATTAGAGATTGTTTTGACCGCGCCAAAGTCAATCAGCACGTAGCAGTTGTCCGGTTCGCGGCGAATAATATTCGAGGGCTTGATGTCGCGGTGGATGACGCCTCGCGAGTGGACAAAGCTGATCACAGGCAGCAAATCGCACAGCATTTCGACGACGGCTCGCTGCGACATCGGGCGAGCGCGGGAGACCACGTTACGCAGTAGCTTCCCGTCTACCATTTCCTGAACAAGATAGAAGGACTGCTGTACATCGAAGTAGGCGAGTAGTCTAGGAATTTGATTGTGCTCTCCTAGCTGACCTAAAACTACGGCTTCTGCTTCAAAGAGTCGCCGGGCGAGCTGGTGCGCTTTGGGATTATCGCTGACAATTTTGAGCTGCTTGACGACGCAAACTGGATTGCCAGGACGAAGCGTGTCTTCAGCCAGATACGTTTCACCAAAGCCGCCCGCACCGAGAACTTTGACAATTCGATAGCGATCGCGTAGCAACGTCCCAATAATATCGGTTCGATTGATATTGAGCAGTTCTTGAAAGTCGTCCTGCTGGCTGATGATTTCCTGTACGAGCGGCGACGTGGCATAGCGTGCCAGAGCGGTTCCTAAGCGCTTACGCTTGAGCCGATCAGCGGTAAAGCTCACACCAAAATCGAGCAATCCCAAGGTGGTGATCGCTATCAGGGGCGTCCCTGTAATCAAAATCACGCGGCCGCCGACAAATGCGCCGTAGCTAATCAACCCCCAAGCCATCAATCCACCCAAGGCGATCGCCGCTCGTCCGAAAGGTTTCCCACTGCGACTCATCAGGCCAGCGACACCTAACCCCAGTCCCAAAACAACTAAAGCATTGAAGGCAGGGCGCTGAATCGGCGACACAGGAGACAGATTCTCTCTTAAGGTTGCGACTGTATTGGCCAGTATCTCTACGCCCGGCATCGGCTGCTGATAGAGCAAGCTCTGTGAAAAAGGTGCATTGTGAAAGTCTTGATGCACCGCTGCAGTGGTCCCGATGATGACAATTTTGTCTTCAAAAAATTTGCCAGAGCCCAGCTCATTACGCCACGGATCGTCATCTAGTACGCGCCAAAATGACTTGCGCTCAAAGGTTTGGCCAGGCCCGTAGAAAAATATATTTTCTTTCGGCGTAAGGTCGTAGGACTCACCAGTCGCCGCTAACGTTGCTTGTGCAAAACTCGGCAGCGGGGACGCTTCTTCACCCTCTAGTGCCACTGCTGACGATCCCAGAATTTCTGCCTCATTTTGCGCCATCTCTCTCGCAAATGACTGACCCAAGCGATGAATCTGGCGATTGGGCTCAAGGCCAAAATTGATCGTGCCCATCTGAATGCCCGTTTGTTGAAATGGCTTGATCGGCAAAGTAAGCTCAAACAGCTCTCTTTGATTGCCGGTGCTACTGCTATATTTGGCAGCTAAGACAATGCGATCGCCATAGCGGTTAAGCGCCTGGGTCAAAGCTGCATCATCTGCTGGGCCATAGGCACTAGGGCTTGCAAACAGCACATCTAACGCCACAGCTTTAGCCCCCGAGTCCATCAACCGGCTAATCACTTGAGCATACGCCTCTCGCCGCCAAGGCCAAGACTCAATCGGCTGCAAGGCGGCATATCGATCTGGATCTTCTGAGTAGTATTGGCCTTGAGAAAGGGACTCTTCATCAATCGCCAAGATAACAATATCTTCGGGCGGCGCAACAGGCCCTCTGAGCTCAAAAAACAGGCTCTGCACCTGCCTCTCCCAAAGATTGACAATGCCTAAGTTGAGACCGACGGCGCCTGCAGCGATCGCCGTACAGGCCGCCGAAATGGCAAACCGCCAGTGTTTAGCCACCGTATTTTGCTGCCAGGTGGTCAGGCGATCTTTCGTTGTGAGGGTCGCGGTTGCGTCATTGGCAGACTGGGATTTTGCTGATTTGGGCATATCAGGGTTGGGCATTGTGAGGATGAGCTCTCGTCAAGTTTGTCGCAGGTTTATTGCAGGTTTGTCGTATCCAGACATCACTAATTTTTTTGGTATCAAAACGCACATGCCTCAAAAAGACCTATAATTGAGTCAGTGTATAAACAATTATGTACGTACATAAAGGCATCGATTCAATGTACGGATGCAAACGTCTTATTCAGCTTCATTCTAATCCCTTACGCTCATGTCAAGGAGCGCTCGATTCGCCGTGATACGCTCAGGTATTTCGTAAGCTTATAAAAACACTGCTCATAAAAACACTGAATAAAAACATTAAGAGATACCAATAAGAACACTGATAGAAAACCCTTAAGAAACCCCGATAAAAAATACCAATAGAAATCGTTAATAAAGAAACCCCAATATAAGGATACGGCCATGTCGGCGGCTCAGAAGCATAGAGAGTGGGAAGCATAGAGAGTCAGTCTTCTCTCATCTTAGCCTTTATACAAATTGTCTTAAATTAGTCCGTAGTACTCGATGACTCCGTCTCAAGTTGTAGGCATCGCGGTTATAAAAGCACTCGCTTCTTGAGAAACACACAGCTTTAAACTGTCTATTTATTTCCATCCCTATCCTTCAGCGACAGTCAAATAGGCTGCCGCTCTTACTATTTATTCTTAAACCCCTATTTAATTCTTATGGTTTCTTCTGCACTTAATAGGCTTTCGATTTTTGTAGACGGCAATAATATGTTCTATGCCCAGCAAAAAAACGGCTGGTTTTTTGATCCAAAGCGAGTACTAGAGCACTTCGTCAATGAGACAAATGACCTTTCTCTGGTCAATGCTTTCTGGTATACCGGCTTAAAAGATCCTCAAGATCAGCGTGGATTTCGAGATGCGCTGATCAGTCTAGGCTATACCGTGCGGACTAAAGTGCTCAAAGAATACTACGACGATGTCTCTGGACGATACTCACAGAAGGCCAACCTAGATATTGAGATTGTGGTAGATATGTTTAATACCGTTGAGCAGTATGACCGGGTTGTCTTGCTCAGTGGAGATGGTGATTTTGAGAGAGCCATTGAGCTGCTGCGCTCTAAAAATACGCATATCACGGTCGTCTCTACGGAAGGAATGATTGCCCGTGAGCTGCGCAACGTCACGGATCGCTACATCGATCTCAATAAAATTCGCCAAGAAATTGAGAAATCAGAATGACGAGGTGGCGGCGATCGCAATCCCTAAAACGATGGCGATAAATAGATGGCTCTGCCAGCTAACACGCTGCTTAATTGAAAGGCAAAGCATTGAACCTGGCATATCAAGCAATGGTTCTCTAAAAGCATCGCTGCGGCCCTGATGGCGCCAGCTTTTAGCCAGATTCTTTTTGTAAATGCTAATAGAAAATCGATGAGGTCCGGCATCGGACGAAGCATCTTCATCTGGGCCAGACTCGATTGAATAGTCTGAGGAAAAAGAGCGCATTGCTTGGCGAAGCTTTAGCTGAGCCTGATAGTGCTTCTGAAGCTGCGGATCGCTCAATAGCCACTGCATTACTAAACGCCGTTCTTGGTCAGAAACCTCACCATCTAAATAAGCACTCAGCAGCTCAAACTTTTCAGACGCTGAGAATGTTTCAGCAGACGTTTCTTGATCAAATTTCTCCTCAGAGAAATCGTGACTAAACGGGTTAAATATCATAATCACTGTAAGAGCTTGCAGTTGAAATGACCTTCTTATCAGTCGTTAGCTTTATCTCTAGGTCGTAGTGCTCTCAATGAGAATGATTCAAAGATAGCTGACGGAAGGAGTATCGATCAGGTATTTATACGGATTTTGCATAGATAATATGCGATTGCAATTGTTGCGGCTAAAATCTAAGCAACAAAAGAAGCGCTTGATTTAGCAACTAAGTAACCAGCAAATGAGTGCTTTTTTAAAAGATAGCTGGCTCAAGACAAATTGAGTGCTGGAGTAATACGATAGATCTATACAGCCAATCGTCCGCTGCGGCTCTGTGCGAAGACCACTGCGAGGTATGAGTTTAGCTATTTGTAGTAAAAAATTTATATAACTTGTGTAACACAGGATGACAACCTACTTCCAAACAGATTTCCTATCAATTTGATAGATTTTCTACCAAGGTTTTGTCGCAGTTTCATCACATGTGATTGGTGTCACGCGCCATTGTATCTAGTCAGGTCTTTGGGAAGGGAAAAAGACAGTTATAAAGTAGTGCCAAGCGTAGACTAAAAAAGCCTATCATTCAACATTATTAAATTAGATTTACGCAAAAGTCTGTCTGTCTCCGGACAGATACTGCGCTGCTTAACATTTTTACAGCATGGTTGTCTGTACGATACTGACTGACAGCCTAGAACCTATCTCTACAGGTACCTGAGTAAGCTTCCCCTGCATGAGGTATGCTGCGTAATACTAATTTGTAATAGCGTAATTCTTCAGCAAAGACCCGTGTGAGGGTCGGCTTTCAAGTAATAATAGGTGCAGGAGACACGCGCTCTTTGGTTAGAAACGGCTGATCGGCCTCCAAGGAAGCCTCCTCGTTCTATGCATCCATCACGCACTGCCCATTATTTGCACACCTATGCAACATCTGGCGAAGGTTCATACCCGATCCACCATCAGCGGCACTCAGCTTGAGCTTCTGGCAGCTAATACGTGTGGCGAATACACCTGGGAGCTAATCTCGCCGCCTAAAATGTTGACAACCAGTCAGGATGTTCCGTTTAACGAACAGGCGCTCGTCTTACTAGATCTAGATGCTGACGAGCAGGTCACTGCTGTCAAGGATGCTACTGAGTGGGTACTTGACTTTGTCTCTGAATACTTGACACTGGGTCTAACGCCTAGAGACTTTCAAGAAGAACTGGATCGCGCTGAGAAATGGCGACAGTCGCTAACGCTGCAAAGCCAAGAGGTTCGTCGGCGAGCGCTAGAAACGGCCGCCCGACGAGATGAAATTCAAAATTTGGAAAAGCGCTTGAAGCTAGAGCGTGAGCCCCTAGATAGTAAAGACTAGAGATGCCCATCTGCATAGCATTTTACTAAGCCAAACGGCTAAGCAAAAATGACTAAGCCAAATGCTCTTGGGGCAGAACGTCCTGTAGCAAAGGTGCTAGCTCGTCTTTTAGCTGTCCGGCTCGAATAAACTCGGCGTAGGTATCAGACTCAATCGCCAGCAGCTCATCGCGCACTTGCTCGGCGGCATAGCTTAGGATTTCTGGATTAGAGCGCTGCAGCTTCGTCAGGTCTTCTTTAATTTCTTCTAGCTGACCTTCGACTAGGGCAATCTGATACCTAGCAAATTCTTCATCGGCGATTTCTTGACGCTCGATCAGTTCTCTCAGCCGGTCGAGGACACGATTGAGGGCGACTCTGTGTGCAACAAGCTGAGTATATTTTTGTCGGGTGGGCTGATCGCCGAGTAGATTTAGCCATGAAAGCAGAGGCTGGGTTGTGAGCCCCTGTACCAGCAGAGTAAAGAGCATAACGCCGAAGACAACGGCGATCACTTCCTCCCGCTGTGCTAACGATTCAGGCACACTGAGCGCCAGTGCAACAGATACCGAGCCTCGCAGTCCGCCCCACCACAAAACGGTTTGACCGGGTAGAGAAATATTTTCGCCGGGTGCGAGCCAGTTACTGAAGCTGCTGAGACCAAACACGCTAACGGCGCGAGCGGTAATCATAATGGCGATCGCCCACAAAATAATATCGGCATAGTCAATCAGATACTGAAAGCGCACCTGATCGCCAATCAGCAAAAACACAATGGAATTGACAAAAAAGGCGAGAAACTCCCAAAACTCTGAAACAACCAAGCGGGTTCGTGGATTCATGCCGATGCGCGAACCAAAATTACCCAAGATCATCCCCGTCGTCACCACGGCAATCACCCCTGAGCCCCCTAGCTCTTCTGCCACAATGTAGGTGCCGTAAGCGGAAACTAGGGTCAGCGACTGCTCGACCAGCGGAATATCGAACCGCTGGGTAAGGAACGAAATGCCAAAGCCAATTAGCCCACCAATGCTAATGCCTAGCCCGACAAACAGACCAAAGCGAGCAATCGTCAAAGAGGCATCGAACTGCTCAACGCCAATCGCAATGCCCAGCAATAGGTTAAATGCGACAACGGCAACGCCGTCATTAAATAGACTCTCACCTTCCATCAGGGTAGTCAGGCGCTTGTCCACCCCGAGCTCGCGAAATAGGGCCGTGACCGAGACCGGATCGGTCGCCGATAGACTTGCGCCCACCAGCAGAGCCGTCGCCAACGAAGCACCCGCGAAGTTTTGCAGACCAAAGACCAGCCCCGCCACACAAATCACGACGCCCAAGACAGCGTAGAGCAAGATAGGAATAAAGTCGCTTTTAAGACGTTTCCACTGGATATTCCAGGCGGCTTCGAAAAGCAGGGGCGGCAAAAATATAAAGAGAATCAGCTCGGGAGAGAGGTTGACTAGCCGGACATCCACGACGGCTAGTCCTAGGCCCACTAAGAGCAGCAGCAGGGTGTAAGGAATGTTGCGCAGGATGCTGAAGACTCGAGAGAGGGTCGCTACCCCCAAAGAAACCGATAACACCAGCAAAAACTGACGGAGGTTCTGCTCAATCGCCACATTTTCTAGAGCGGGCTCGACGACTACGGCTAACCAATGCATATTTTCTATACGTGCAAATCTACAGGTGCAAACGGCGATGTAAGGAGCGAGTCTACCAGACGACGGGGGAGAATTATCCTGCCTTGCGGATTGTTTCGGCCTGCAATAGCAAAGAATCGGCAAAGGCGATCGCTTCATTGTGCGATCGCCCGCCCGCTAGCTGAGCCAATTCCTCTCGTCGAGATTGGGTATCTAGCGGCGTAACCTTCACAATGGTGCGCTCTTCGGCTGCGTCGGTCGCGGGATGAGTGGCGTTAGCGCTCTGGGTCGCTATTTTGGCACGGGCGATGGCTTCTGGCTTTTGATCAGCAGACGTTTTACCGGCAGGCTGCTTATTAGCAGGCGACTGACTGATAGGCTTGGCGGATTTACGCTTTACAGCCGGCGAGGTCACAACATGCTTGCCGACGTGGTAATGAGCATCGGCCATTGCCGCCACCAGTGGCTGATGAGTGACACAAAGGACCTGGTGTTGGCGACCTAGATAGTGAAGTTTTTCAGCGATCGCCTGCGCTACGTTACCTGACACGCCCACATCAATCTCATCAAACACCATCGTGCCAATTGGATCGATCTGCGAGAAGCAAGCCTTTAGAGCCAGCAAAAACCGACTCATCTCGCCACCAGAGGCGATTTCAATCAGTGGCTGAAGCGGCTCGCCAGGGTTGGGACTAAATAAAAACGAGACGGCATCCGCGCCATTGACAGTCGGCGGCTGCGCCTGAATATCCACCTTGAATTTGACTCGATCCATCGCCAGCGGTTTGAGCTGAGCGATCAGCGCCGCCTCCAATTTCTTGGCTGCTTTTTGGCGCAGCTGCGTGAGCTGATCGCAACTTTCTATCAGGCTTTGCTGTTTGCGCTGATAGTCAGCAGCCAAATCGTCAATTGACTGACCATCGCCGTTTAGAGCCGACAGAGAGGCTTGGATACTGTGATAGTGCTCGATTAACTCAGGCAGGTCTCGGCTGTACTTACGACAGAGCTGCTTGAGCTGAGCCATCCGCCGATCAATATCATCTAGGCGCTCTGGATCGGTCTCGATATCGCTGCCGTAGGCATTGATCTGATGGCCGGCTTCTTGAACTTGAGCGATCGCATCGCTGACCAAATCCAGAATAGGAGACACTGCGGGATCGAACCGCAGCATATCACTCAAGGTGTCCTCCACCTGCCCCAGCATGTCCGCACAGGCTTCTCCATCGTCATTTTCATACAGTAGTTGATACACCTGATAGCTTTGCTGCTTTAGCTCTACGCTGTGGCTCAGCCGCTGGTGCTCTATTTGCAAATTCTCGAGTTCGTCAGGCTCATCGAGTGCGGCCTCTGTCAATTCTTTACTTTGAAATTGCAGCATAGTGAGCTGGTCAGCCCGCTGCTGCTCTGCTTTACGGCGAGTGTCCAAGACTTTTTTTGCCTTGCTGGCCCGCTCATAATCAGCCGCGACCGTTTGGCGCTGCTGAAGCAATTTTTTGTCACCAAAGCCATCTAGCCAATCGCGCTGGAGATCGGCAGAGCCCAGCTGTAAGGTTTGCCCTTGAGCCGTAATTTCGATCAGCAGGCGACGGAGCGCTTCCATCTGAGGCTTTTTGACCGCGTCGCCGTTGAGTAAAAATCGACTGCGCACAGAGCTTTTGCCAGCTGTGAGTTCGCGGCGGCAGGTCAGCTTCTCCTTATTTGATGGCAGGCCCTGTTCACCCAGCCAGTTAGAAATTCGGGGCTCCAACGTAAAGGCTGCTTCAACCCAAGCTTTTTTTGTGCCGGTTCTTACCCATCTGCCGGTGGCTTTCCCCCCTAGCACCGCATCGATCGCATCTAATATGATCGACTTACCTGCTCCAGTTTCACCCGTTAATACATTCAGTCCAGGTTGCAGAATTAGCTCTAGATGATCAATGAGGGCAAAATTCTCAATTTTTAAAGAAGCCAGCATAGCCCTACATCGCCACCGTGTGAGTTGACGGAATGTTCATAAATAGAAGATTCGTTGGCATCAGCAATCAAGCCGTCGAGATTGCAACATCAATTAGCTCGTACTACGAATTGTACTGTTTTTAAGCGGGTGGCTTTCAAAAAGCAAGGGCTAATGCAAATGGTTAATGTATCGAGATTAATGCTTCGGATGGCAGATGATTCTCAAGGGCTTGATACAATAGTTTACATATCGTGACTCTAGTTTGAGTATTCACGGTTTGTGCTGAGGCTTAATTCTACAGCCGCAAACTAGAGACTACCGCTGGACGCCTACATTTTTTGAAGATTTCCTATGAGCGCAGCCTCCCCTGATTTATTGAGCCGCCCTTCTGATGCTCCGACAGCAGTAGCGCCCGTAGCGCCCGAACCGGTAACAGCTGTAGCTGTACCAATGCCATCACAGATGCCGCCCAGATCGCTAGAAGACATTTTGGTCTACGACCCTGAGGCGATTGCATCCTTTTACAAGCGGCGACCGTTTCAGATTCTCTTCCGCTTGATCAGCATCGTCTGGCTGGCCTCAGGCTATCTGCTGGGACTGCTGTGGGATAAGCTCACAGGTCGCCAAAAAGTCAACGAGCAAAAGCGAGCAGAGGGCCTGCGGGTGATGTTGACGCGTCTCGGCCCGGCTTACATCAAAGTGGGCCAAGCGCTCTCTACTCGTCCAGATCTGGTATCGCCAGCGACGATGGCAGAGATGGTCAAGCTGCAAGATCAGCTGCCCGCCTTTGCCAACGAGATCGCCATGCGCTTTATTGCTGAGGAAATCGGTCAGCCGCCGGAAGCTGTATACGACTATCTCTCGCCTGAGCCGATTGCGGCGGCGTCGTTAGGCCAAGTGTACAAAGGACGGCTCAAGAGCGGCGAGGATGTCGCGGTTAAAGTTCAGCGTCCGGGTTTAGCCAATCAAATTACCAAAGATATTTACATCATTCGCGTTTTAGCGAGCTGGGCGAAAAGCACTATCAAGCAAATTCGCAGCGATTTGGTCAGTATTGTCGATGAGTTTGGCACCCGCATCTTTGAGGAGATGGACTATACCCACGAGGGGGCCAATGCCGAGCGCTTCGCTGATCTATACGGTTATCTGCCGGAGATTTTAGTACCGAGCATTTATCCTCAGTACACAGGCCGGCGGGTGCTGACAATGGAGTGGATCGAGGGCATCAAGCTGACTGAGCTAGATGAGCTGAAGCGGCGAGGTATTGATCCGACTCATGTGATCGAGGTCGGCGTGCAGTGCTCGCTGCGTCAGTTGCTAGAGCATGGCTTTTTCCACGCAGATCCTCATCCTGGCAACCTACTGGTTACCCCAGACGGGAAGCTGGCTTACCTAGACTTCGGCATGATGTGCGAGGTAGAGCCTTATCAGCGCTATGGATTGATTGAAGCGATTGTCCACATGGTCAATCGAGACTTCGCAGCGCTGGCTCAAGACTATGTGAATCTGGAATTTTTGACACCGGATACGGACCTGAGCCCAATTATTCCGGCGCTAGCAGGCGTCTTTAACAACGCGCTGGGTGCCAGTGTGGCCGAGCTCAACCTTAAAAGCATCACCGACGAATTTTCGGCTCTGATGTACGAGTACCCGTTTCGAGTGCCTGCCTACTATGCGCTGATTATTCGCTCACTGGTCACGCTTGATGGCATCGCCATTACGGTCGATCCTAACTTCAAGGTGCTCAGCAAAGCCTACCCCTATGTATCGCGCCGCCTGCTGACAGACCCTGCACCTCAGCTACGAACTTCTTTACAGGCGCTGCTATTTCAGGATGGTAGCTTCCGCTGGAATCGGCTGGAGAACTTACTAAAAAACGCCCGAAATAGCGATAATTACGATCTCGATAAGGTTTTGAACCAGACGCTGGAGTATTTATTTTCTGAGCGAGGGGCTTTTTTGCGCGATCGCATTGCCGATGAACTTGCCAAAGAGCTGGATAAAGCAGGCTACAGTCTCATTCAGCGCGTCACCCGTACATTGGGACTACAGGAAAACGATCCATCAGTGGTACCTTCTGCTGCCGCCCCCACCAATTCGGCAGAGAGCAATTGGGATCAAGCGGTGCGCATTCTCAAAATTTTGCGCGATACACCGGGTGTTGACGCGTCACTTGTTGCCCGAGTGGTGCCGAAGCTGCTCGTCCAGCCGGAGGCACGAGATATCGGTCGCCGGGTCGTTAACGGGGTGATACAAAGAGCGATCGCCCGCACGATCCGTGAATTTCTAGTCAATAAGCCCGTTACTCAAGCCGTTCCTCAGGCCGTCTCTCAGCCCGTTTCTCCGGCAAAAGCGCTGCCACCCGTGCGAGCGGCTTAAACACACATTCATGCCGGGCACATTCATGCCGACTCGTCGATAGGCGACAGGCGCACAGGTAGCCATTCTTTCATCACCTGAATTAAGCGAGCGGCTTGGTAATCGTAGAGTTCAACTTCTACTGATGTGGGCAGCTGCTTCACAAAGGCGCGGGCATGATGAATATCCCAGTCAATCAGCCGGGCTAGGGTCTGGACAGTATTTGAGAGCGCTTCCGGGCGAGGCAAGGCGTCGGCGGTCAATCGCCAGCGGCGAGGCAGGGTTTTTTGGCCGCGCTCTATCCGGCGCAAGCCATTGATAGACGAGAGCACGAACAGGCGATCGCCTGGCAGTACCCGCTGCTCGTCCGTTGGCATCAGCACCGTGCAGGGGTTGCCGCCCGAATCATAGGTTTCGCGCAGAATCGGCACAACGCCATAGCCATAGGCAATTTGGGCAATTTGCTTGTGAACCAGCGTATCGCCCACCTCAATCAGATATTCCGTGATCAAAATAGTCTGATTGCTGAGGCGAAACAGGCCCACAATATTCTCCCCAAAGGCAGCTCCCGCAAACGCTTCGGCAGAAAGCGCATAGGCGCAAAACGCCTGAGCCTGAGGAATCATCGCGCCCAGGTTATGGCTAAAGCTCTGACTGCGTGTCCGAATAACCGGAGAAAACGTACGCCCTTGATTGAGCATTTGCTCTGAGGCGAGCAGGGCTACTTCCAAATTAAGCATTTGGTCGTCGGTCACAGCGATCACGCTTTTTGCAGTTGCTAGGTTAGCGATAGGCAGCTGGTTTAAAATATCGCCGATCAGCAGCGGGGCCTGGGCAGATAATGCGGATAATTCTGACTGAAAGGACTGCGCTGAGAGGGCCACTAAAGGCTGATCTAAATCCAGCAGTAGCCGGGTCACCTCGCGACCAATCCGGCCTAGGCCAACGACGATCACATGATTGCTGCGGGGCATGCGAGGCCGCTTCTGCAGAAAATCGAAGCGAGAGTTCAGCAGGCGTTCGGCCACCAATCCGAAGACGCCCAGTACCACAAAGATGCTAGTCAGCGTAATCATCAAACACACCATCTGCACCCACCCTGGCGTCACTGACTGGCCAAAGCCGCCAAATACATCGCCGTAGCCGCCTAGCAGCAAAATCGCACCCAGCGAAATCGCCTTGACCCAGGCGATGTTAGGCACAGTTGCCTTGAGCAAGCCTGTCCCGATGGCCCAGAGGACAACGGCTGTGAGCAGCGCGATCGCTACCACCCGACCCAATGACTCTTCTGACGAGCGCCGCCAGTTTGTCAGCCGTTGTCGCCAGTTGATGCGCTGTAAGTCTTCTACTACCCATGACAGCCGGGTCAGCGGGCTGCTTTTTTTGGGCTGTTCGGACGGACTATCGACTTCTATATAGGCAATGCGATCGCCCGCACTGACCCGTACATGAGGCTGCCAGCGATGAAAAACAGAAGAGGCCGTGGTTGCCCAGCCCATTGGCTGCCTGGGGCTGTCGATAGGGTTAAAATCCAACAGCCGAAACAGCCCCTGGTGCAGCTGCTGAACAGGCTGCTGATCGAAGCGAGGATCGCCTAAGCGCACAAACTGTTCGATCACTTTAAAGCGGTGGCGACCGATGGTAAAAACGCTGACGATATCATCACCTAAGCCAGCTAGGGCAAACGTCATCGCGGGCAGTTCGGTGGCATCTAGGGCGACAAATTTACCAAGCTGGCGTGCAAGCAGGGCATTCAGTCCGTGGCGCGAAGAGCGCAGGATAATTTGAATATTGGGATTGAGACGACGAGCGGCGATCGCACACTCGACATTGGTACTTTCGTTACTGGTCGTGATCAAAATCGCCCGGCTTTCTTTAATGCCTGCCGCCCTGAGCACATCTTCCCGGCAGCAGTCACCCACGATTAGGGGAGCAGCCAGCTGATCAGGTAAATTATCGATTTCCCAGCTATGGATAGGCCGCTGGTCAATAGCTGTGATATGAACCTCAAAAGGGTCGTAGTCAAACTTTTTGAGCTTGACGACGCTTTCCTGACCCAAGCTCCCGAGTCCACAAATGATAAAGCGATCTTGAGCCGCTTCCGGAGAGCGAACCGTCAAGTTCGGCATTAACGTTTCAGGACCAGAGGGAAAGCCGGAATAAGAATAATTATCTGGCATGACTCGACTTGGGTAGAGAGAGCACGATTGGAATATCTGATATCTATGAGTGTCTAGATTTGAGTGTCTAGATTTAAGTGTCTATAGCGTCTGGGCGTGTCGGTTTGAGTGTCTAGATTTGTCTAGATTGAAGGTGCCTAGATTGAATTCTTTCTGGCGCTCTTTTTAGAAGCTTCCTAAATCCCCATAAGATAACAAGAGCGATCGCCCCTTAAACCGCAGACCTATCATGAGCGTTTTTCGCAGCATTGAATGGAAAGATGATCGGCTGCGACTGCTCGACCAGCGGCAGCTGCCCGGCCAGACAACTTACCGCGAGTACATCAACTATATAGACGTCGCGAGCGCTATTCGATCAATGGTGGTTCGAGGTGCGCCTGCGATTGGCGTGAGCGCTGCATTTGGCCTAGCGATCGCCGCTCGTCAGTCACAGGCCACTACGCTAACCGCCTTTATGAGCGACCTTCAAGCAGCTGGCGAGCATCTGATTCAGGCCCGGCCCACCGCTGTTAATTTATCTTGGGCAGTGACACATTTGCTGCAAGTTGCTGCTGACAACATCGCCCATAGCGCTAGCCAGCAAACTAACCCGCCTATAGCTGCCTCGCCATCAACCCCTACAAAGCTATCAGAAGAGGCTGCTATCGAGCTGCTACAGCAGACGCTATTGACAGAAGCACAAGCAATCTATCAGGCTGATATCGAAATTTGTAAGCAGCTAGGCATCCATGCCCAAACGCTGATTCCCCAAGGGGCGAATGTGATTCACCATTGCAACACAGGGGCACTAGCAGCAGTCGATTACGGCACTGCGCTGGGGATTGTGCGAGTAGCCCACGAGCAAGGCAAGCAGATTCACGTATTTTTAGATGAAACGCGGCCTCGGTTGCAGGGTGCGAGCCTCTCTGCCTACGAAATGAAGGCTTACGGCATTCCCCATACGGTGATCGTCGATGGCGCGTCGGGATACGTGATGAGCACGCGAAAAATCGATGCTTGCTTAGTGGGGTGCGATCGCGTTGCTGCCAACGGCGATGTCGCTAATAAAATCGGCACCTACAATCTGGCCCTTGTTGCCCGTGCTCACAACGTCCCATTTTACGTCGCCTGCCCCACCAGTACGCTAGACATGAGCCTCGCTAGCGGCCAGCAAATCAACATCGAAGAACGTATCAGCACTGAAATTACCGAGGTCAGGGGCCAGCAGATAACACCCGACGACACTCGAGTATTTAACCCGGCGTTTGATATCACTCCAGCCGAGTACATCAGCGCAATTATTACCGAAAAGGGAATTGTGCAGCCGCCGTATAAAGAAAATCTTGAAAAACTGATGAAAGGCGATTGAAAGGCGACTGATAAATCTACTGATAAATCTGTAATTCAAAGCGATCTAAATTCATTGTGCCAGTCAGCGATTGTGTCTCTACTGAAGGATATTGAGCCTGCAATAGGCGCTGCGTTTCAGCCGATAGCGCTTCGGCTTCAGCTTCGGTATCGGGCGCGTTCCACAGCGGATAGTCAGACCTGAGCCACAGCACTCGCTGATAGTCAGCAGCGGATAGGGCAGATTGCAGGGCCTCTGGCACATCGGCAGGATTCGTGACTAGCACCTCAGCATTGGCCGTCTCGTCTAGATAGTACGCCAGTCGCAGCACATGGCCCCAGGCACGAGAATTCATCACCACCAGGGTCGGTTGATTCGATTTCAGCAAGGCAGCGTTAACGGTGTGAAATATCTGGCGATCGCGCCCCGCAAAATCCCCCACATCTATCGCCAGATACACCACGAGCAGCGCTACTATCAGAGGCGATCGCCAGCGCCCCATGCCTAGCAACCAAGCCCCAATGAGTAGCAAACAGCCTGGCAACGCCACTATGGTCGAGCGCCCCCAGCCAAAGCCCAGCGTGTACTTATTCGTCAGCACATCTGCGCCCAAGGCCACTGCCAATGGCAATAGCCCCATCAGCACCCCAATCATCAGCACCCGATACTGACGGCGACGATACAGGCTCACAACGCACATTGCCAAAAAGCCAATCACCGCGCAGCCAATTGCCACAGCCGTCGGCTTAATCGGCTCTGCAACCGGCATCATGCTCGTGCTCAGCTCTCCAAGCAGCAAATGATTACCCAGCGTCTGCGCGAGATCTTTGCCATGCGCTACGACCGACTGGAGCGGTCCACCCACCGTCGAAATTTGATTGAGCACATCTTGGCGGTTGTTCATTTGCTGGCGGGTGCCCCACAGCGCCCAGGGCATAAACATGAGAAGGCCAGCACCTATCGTCAAGCCATGCTGAAACCAGCGTTTAGGATCTAAATAGAGCACTAGGGCCACTAGGACAAAGAGCCAGTAGGCAAACAGGTATTGGGTGAGCATACCGGCGGTAATCGCGATCGCCACTCCCCCTCTCAGTAGCCACCGCAGCCAGCCAGCAGGTACTCGAGAACTGACGTGATTGTCAGTGCTTGTACCCGTCAGCATCAGCAGACACCAGCCGCTCACAACTACCCACAGCACCATTGCGGTCTACATCCGCAGATTTAGAGAATGAGAAAGAAAAAACGGATTCAGCGAGAGTAGCGCCGTGAAGATCAGACCCCCCCGCTGCTCTAAAACCCGCTTACCTAGGAAATAGGCCACCCCCAGCGTAATCAAGCTAGTCAGCACCACCAGGCTACGCAGCGCCACTTCGCTGTTGCCAAACAGCCGCATCCAGCCGTGCTCACTCAGGTAAAACAAAGGCGGATGCGGATCGCCCAGCGTGCCTTTCACCAAATTCTTCACCGTCTCGATGGAGCTAGTCAAGCTCTGTTCATCTGGAATCACCAATCGCGACGAAATCTCACTGATGGGGAAAGGCACATCGTCGGGCAGCTTGTATACGTTCTTTTGGCTAGAAGAGAGCAGGACAGAAAGCACCTCGTCGTACCACAGCTCGCGCGCACCGACCCACAAAATGCGCAGCCCTACACCTACAGCGATGCAGAGCATCAGAAAAATATCGATGGCCGAACGGGGTACCGAATGAGATGTGGAGTCTGGCAGCGAGTTTGGGTAAGTCCCAGCGGCTGAATTTGGAAATGGACGATTCATGGCACTGACGATTCCGATAACTTGTCCGATAAATGGCTGTTTAAAGGCTGCTGATAGGTCAAATGACTAGCCCGATCTAGAGACTCAGGCTAGTCGCTTTGCGCAGGCGCAGTTTGCTTAGGCTGTAGGCTCATCTGAGGTCTCATGTTTAAATTTTTCGGGTGGCTCAGCCTGTGGTTGACGAAAAGTAGCCGCCGCGACAGCCGGTGCTCTCATGGGCTGCGGCAGACCCTCTGGATGCCTCACGGGTAGCCCCTCAATGCCGAACGTGTCTCTGACTAGGTACAGCGGTCGCCCTTTTACTTCTGCATACACCCGCCCAAGATACTCGCCCAAGATACCCAGACTGATCATTTGCACGCCGCCCAAAAACAGCACAGCCACCATCAGCGAGGCATAGCCCGGCACGTCAATCCCCAAAATAACGGTGCGCAGCAGTAAAAACGATCCGTAGAGGAAAGAAAGCACCGCAAAGATAATGCCGATATAGCTCCAAATTCGCAGCGGCGCCACGCTAAAAGAAACAATGCCATCAATCGCAAAGTTCCACAGCCGCCAGTAGTTCCACTTGGTTTCACCACTGAAACGCGGCTCCCGGTCGTAGGTAACTTCGGTCTGGCGATAGCCCACCCAGGCAAATAGACCCTTCATAAACCGGGTGCGTTCCGGTAGCTGCTTCATCACCTCTACAACCCGCCTATCGAGCAACCGAAAATCACCGGTATCACGGGGTATCGGCACATTACTCATGCGCTCCATCACCCGATAAAACGAGTTGGCAGTGGCCCGCTTAAGCCAGGTTTCGCCTTGACGCGATCGCCGTCTGGCATACACCACGTCGTAGCCCTCTCGCCACTTCGCTACCAGCGCCTCAATCAGCTCCGGTGGGTCTTGCAAATCCGCGTCAATGGGCACTACAGCTGCCCCACAGGCGTAGTCAATCCCCGCCGTCAGCGCCAGCTCCTTCCCAAAATTACGCGAGAGCGCTACCACCTTGACACGATTATTTCGTTGCCGATGGGCTATTAGCCCCTGAACGGTGTCGTCACTGCTGCCGTCATCTACGCAGACAATCTCATATGAAAAGGCCAGGCGCTCTAGCACCGTTTCTAATCGTCTGAACAAGTGATCGATATTAGATGCTTCGCAGTAGAGCGGTACTACTATAGAAATCTCCACAGCTGGCTGATTGGGCACTGGCTGATTAGGCACTGGCTGGTCGGGCACCGTTATTTCCATAGGATTTGTCTGTTAGAGTTTTTTGCTTTACACGAGCTTCCAATAGGATTCATCTATCGCACCTAACAGAGATACTCGATGAGTCTGGCTGCGTCAAATAAAATTGGTCGATACCGGTTCAAATTTACCCATAGTATGTAGATCCGTTGCAGACAGTTCATAAAAGACACTTGTGGGCAATCTGCTGCTAAGTTTGCATTGCAAGCTCGCTGCGCTTGTGAATCGCTTCAAAATAGTTTTCAGCTGAATTCAGCTCATTTCAGTTAGATTTAGCGAATCACATAGATTTAGCAAATCACCCGCCAACCTAGACCCGACTCATCACCTCGTCTCACTATGAATCATCCGCTGCTTTCACCCCCGCAAGGTCCTTTGCAGGTGCCTCATACTCCCCCAACAGCAGCCGAGGTTTTCCCAGATGTTACTGTCTCTAATCTACCGTCACTCGCTCCATCGCTGACGTTTTCGTTAGTGATTCCCACATACAATGAGCGCGGTAACGTCGCCAAGATCGTGGCTCAGCTCACCCAGCTACTAGATGGTTTTATTCCGGGCGATTACGAGCTCATTCTGGTCGATGACGATAGTCCAGATCGCACTTGGCAGGTGGCCCAAGATCTAATTGAGCAGTATCCCCAACTGCGGGTTATGCGCCGTCAGAGTGAACGTGGCCTTTCTTCTGCAGTGATTCGTGGTTGGCAGGTCGCACGCGGTAAAATTTTAGGCGTCATTGACGCGGATCTGCAGCATCCGCCGGAGGTATTACTCAAGCTACTACAGGCGACGATGGAGGGCGCTGATCTGGCCGTCGCCAGCCGACATGTAGAAGGCGGTGGGGTGAGTGACTGGAGCATTATTCGCCGCTTTTTGTCGCGCGGGGCACAGGTGCTAGGGCTGATTGTCTGCCCAGCGGTGGTGGGGCGCGTCAGCGATCCGATGAGTGGTTATTTTATGGTGCAACGACAGGCGATCGCTGGCCCTTATCTCAACCCTGTTGGCTACAAAATCTTGCTAGAGGTGATTGGCCGAGGTCAGATCGGTCCTGTCGCCGAAGCGGGCTATGTTTTTCAGGAGCGCGAATCGGGCGAAAGCAAGGTGACCTGGAAGCAGTATGTAGAGTATTTGGGACACCTGGCCAGACTGCGCTCACGCGGTAGAGTGGGGCGTCTGCGCCAGAAATTGCCTTCAAGCTTTCCGCTCAAGCGCTTCATTCGCTATGGTTTGGTGGGTCTTAGCGGCGTCTTCGTGGACATGGCGATTCTTTATCTGCTGAGCGATACGCTGGGCTGGGGCCTGACCCGCAGCAAGATCATCGCCGCTGAAGTCGCTATTATCAGTAACTTTTTGTGGAATGACGTTTGGACGTTTGGCGATAAGAGCCAGCCGCAAAAAGGCTGGAGCACCCGGTTCAAGCGTCTGCTCAAGTTCAATGTGATTTGCCTTAGCGGGCTAGTACTAGATGTCCTATTGCTGAACGTATTCTACAATCTTGTCTTCGGCAAAAGCCTCAAATACATTGCTAACTTGATTGCCATTGGCCTCGTTGCTCTCTGGAACTTCTGGCTTAGCCTTAAGCTCAACTGGCGCGTCACCGCTGTCGCAACCCCGAAACGCTAGGCTAACACTCAGATTTTACGGCTCCCTGATGGCTCTGACTTTTGAGGTCTAATTATTGCGCCAAATTTCCAGCAGCGCGGTCGCTCGCTCAGCGCCGAGAACGCCATCTTCCTGGTTTTCATAGAGTCGTCGGGCCTGCTCTAGAGTCTCAATCGCCGCCCCTACGTTGCCTTGTCCCCAGAGGGCTAGCCCCAAGTTGTATCGGACTCCTGGATCTTCGGGAAATGCCCGGATCAGCCGGCGATAAGACAGCACCGCTCGCAAATACTGTTCGCGTGCTAGCAGCAACTCGCCTAGGGCGGCCTGAGCTGGCATGAGGTCTGGATTAAACTCAACGGCCTGCTCAAAGTGGTTAAGCGCCGCATTCTCTTCGCCACGCTTGAGCAAAATCTGACCGATGTACAGGTGAGATTCTGCATCTTCTGGACGCAAGCGCACCGCTTGCTGCAACGCGCCAAAAGCGCGCGCCTCGTTGCCCTGCTCCAGCCAGATCTTGGCTAAGTTGGCATGTACACTGCCGCGGGTAGCCTCTAAAGCGAGCGATCGCTCCAACGGCCCAATCGCGGCATCGTAATCGTCTTGAGCAAGATAAAGCATGCCAATAGCTTCGTAGGCTTGGGCATTACCAGGAGCGATACTGACCGCCCGTTCATAAGCCTCGCGAGCTTCATCGTAATTTTCTAAGCGCAGGAGAGAGCCCCCCAAACCGATAAAGGCATCTGCCGCACGGGGGTCAATATTGATCAAGTCTCGGTAGGCACTAGCAGACTGCTCATAGCGCTCATCCATGAACAGGCTGTGGGCTAACCCATAGTGAAAAGGAAGATTACGAGGATCCCGGTCTAGCGCCTGCCGGTAGTATTCGGCAGCAGACTCGAAGTCTCCTTGCTGAAGCTGTAAGTAGGCAATACCGGAATAAATGCGAGTATTTTCACGATCTACCTGAATAGCCTGCTGGTAGAGCGCCACTGCTCCGGCGTAGTCTCCTGATTCAATCTTTCGCTGTGCATCGCCTAATAGCGTCGAAAGGCGCTCCTTTTGCTCATCGCTAAGATTGGCGCTGCTCTCTTGAGCGAGCAACACGCTTTGAGGGGAAATGCTCTCTACTATCTCTACTATCTCTGTTGCTACCCGAGCTGGCTCTAGTCGGCTAGCTGTCGCTGCCCTGACTGACATAGCCGATATCAGAGTCGTGGTACCCACTAGATTCGTGATCGCCAGTAGGGTTGTGAATTTGTATGGGTAGCCCATTGACTAACCGAACCTCCTAAAAAATCTAGAAAACAAGCCGAGAGCACAAGCGCAAACAGTAAGCTAAAGATAGAAAAAAGTTAACTTCGCCAGGTCAGACACATGATTCTATCAACAACTGATTTCATTCAGGGAGAGAATATTGCAAGCTACCTCGGAATTGTGACTGCCGAAGTTGTCTATGGTAGTAACGCCCTACGCGACTTCTTTGCCGGTATCCGGGACGTTTTGGGTGGACGCACGGGCGCTTATGAGCGAGTTTTTGAAAAAGGACAGCAAGATGCCCTCAAAGAGCTAGAAAGCAGAGCCCAAAAGCGAGGGGCCGATGCGGTCATCGGTATCCGAATAAAAACAGATACTATCAACATTGACGATCATGGCGTACTGATGCTGATCACTGCAACCGGAACAGCAGTCAAGCTGTAGTCGATGCTCGCTTAAAAACGACGGAAAAATTATTAGCAGGCATCTCAATTACCTGTGTGAGCTGGAGACCATGTTGCCCTGAGATCGCCTCTACCGCTTCGAGATCGCGAATACCCCAGTTGGAATTGCGATCGCGCAACATCCGATCAAATGCCTCATTGCTCGCAGCTGTCTGTTTGCCGTTGCGTTTATAAGGTCCATACAGATAAAGCACCCCTCCTGTTGGTAGCACTCGCGCAGCGCCAGCCATGAGATGGGTGCACATCTCCCACTCGCAAATGTGGATCATATTGATATTCACAATAGCGGTGATAGGCTGTGATAGCTGCCCTTTTACCGCCGCCGTTTCCACTGGCCAAGGCCGAACGCTCACATCCAAATCCAACGGTGGTAGCTGCAAATTTTCAGCCGGTAGCGCCTCACCCCACGCCTGAATACTCTGTCGCCCTTGGGGCTGCGGTTCACTGGGTAGCCACTGCAAATGGCTGAGACGTGGCGCAAAAAACGTAATATGTTCCCCTGTCCCGCTAGAAATTTCGAGTACAGTTCCCTGCTCAGGCAGCACCTGCTGCAGCACCGTCAAAATCGGCTGGCGATTGCGTTCTGTTGCTGGCGCATATTGACGAGAATCGTTCACAGCGACTAAAAGCTCAGTGAGCTAGCGGGTGAATTGAGCAGCGCTTCAGCCGTACGATAGTAAGTCGCCCAGTAATAAGTCTCTGGTCTAGCTCGCCACTGCTCTCTATCTACACGCAATGTCAAAATGGGTACGGTGACACCGCTGCCTTCAGCGACGACTGTGACCGATACATTGGTCGTAAGCAAGTCTTGATCAAAGCTCCGCTGAGCGCCTGCCCTAGCCGCCATTTCGGCCCTTCGCAGCAAAGCATCGTAAGTTTCATTAGACTCACGAGCTAAAAATAAATCCAAGCGTGACGTATAGGCTTGAGACGCCTGCGGTGCTATCAGCGCCTCTGTTATCCAAATCCCTGTGCCGCCAATCAAAGCCGCCAAAGACGCCGATAGCAGCGAACGTTGCCACCCGGCACTCTTTCGTCTACGAGCTGTTAGAGGGCGAGTGCTCGAAGCGCTTGACATCATTTGAGAACGCCTGAGATGGCGAGCTTTGTAGGAGGTTGGCCGCATGGCGATTCAGTCGAAAGTAGGAAGCGAAACTGTAAGAAATTAAAATGATGGCAGTCAAAACGGAAATCAGAACACTGGAATTACCTATCAAGTTTCCCAGTTTAGAAGATCTCGCTACACTTTTTGAAAAGTCGGCTGCACGAAGCGCGGCGCTGTGATACTTTCTGGGGGCAGATATATTGTCAGCGCCTTTAGCTATTAGGCCATGTGTATCACTGCTTCGGGGCTTGAGGGCAGCCAGCTCAAAGAACTGGCCCTCCCACGCCTTTGCGCCAAAGCTTACTAATCGACTGCTCGTCACTTGGAGACGTTCAATGGCTAACTACTGGGCCATCACCATCGGCATCAACCAATACCGGCATCTACAACCATTGATGCATGCCCAAAACGATGCGCTCTTTACCCACCGCTTTCTCACTGAAGAGGCGGGGGTTGCCTCGAATCACTGTGTGCTGCTGAGCGATTTGACCACATCGGTGGGCCATCAGGTCGTCTATCCAGATAAGCCTGCGATCGCCGAGTGGATCCACACCATCACCCAGCGAGTCGGCGCAGACGATACGCTGTGGTTTTTCTTCAGCGGCTACGGTACTCAGGCCGACGGTGAAGATTATCTAATGCCGATTGACGGAGATCCTCAGCAGGCGCAAAGCACTGGCATTGCGATTGCCAGTTTGATCGATACGTTAGGGCGTCTCCCCACTGACCGGGTTTTGCTCATTTTGGATATCAATCGCTCTCAGGGCGCTTTGGCTGGACAGACCATCGGCACCCAAGTGATCGATTTTGCCCAGCGATATCAGATTCCGGCGCTGCTTTCTTGTCAGCCTGAGCAGTATTCTCACGAGACGCTAGGCGTCCGTCACGGTCTATTTACAGCGGCTTTGCTAGAGGCCCTACAGCAAAACTGCAAGACCCTCAGCCAAATTAGCGACTATCTCACGAAGCGTTTGCCTGAGCTCTGCGAGCATCATTGGCGGCCCATTCAGAACCCGGTCAGCGTCATTCCTGAAGGCATAAGGTCTGTGACTGTGGTGCCTGAGATTCAACCTATACGCGATGTTGACTCACCTGCCCTCAGCGAAACCGCAAACGGCCAGATCGATAGCCAGATCGATAGCCAGATCGATAGCCAGATCGACAATGACAGGGCGCGATCGCCTGAACTGATTAGCGCACCCTACCAGACCCCAGGTGCGGCCTCAGAAACTGCAGCAGACGATTCGACAGCGGGCGGCTTAGCGGCAGGCGGTTTAGCGGCAGGCGGCTTAGCAGCGGGCGGTTTAGCAGCGAGCGGAACCTTAGTCGAAGATCCCCCTTTGGTGCGATCTCCCGATACCGACGAGCCTCCTGGTATGTATGGTGATCGCTATTCCAGTCCCCAGCTCCCAGACGAACAGCTCCCGAATGAACAGCTCTCCGATGAGCCAAACGGTAGCAGCGCAAGCAGCAGCGCAATTGTGCCCTACCGGCAGAATACTTCAGGCATTAGCGGCGCTCGGCTCCGGAACTGGGGCCTGCTGTTTTTGGCACTCTTGATGGGAGGCGTGCTACTCAAGCAGCCCTTTGTAAAAACGGCCTGGAATGGCCTCAGCGAACGAATAGGTATGGGGACAGGCTCAGAGGACCAGGCAGAGGAGCCAACAGAAGCCGACAATGGCACAGCCGATGGTGACTCGGCTGAGACAGCGCCTACAGACGCTGATACCCCAGACGCTGACACCGAAACGCCCCCAGCGGGTAATACTGAAGCGACGCCTGCGGTCAGCAACGCGGTCGGCAGCGAAGCAGCCAATGACACAGCTAATAGCCCTGCTAGCGAAGATGAGGCCGCTGCCGCTGCCGCCCTCCTGAGCCAGGCAAATGCGGCTGTAGAGCAGCGTCAGTATTCAGAGGCACTGATTGCGCTACAGAAGGTGCCTCAGTCACAGCGTAATGATGCCTTTTCGGCGGTGCTGACCAAGGCCCGAGCGGGAGCGGCAGAGGCTCAACAAATCAATGCCTCCGTTCTCACAGAAGCTCGTACCTCCATCCAGCCCGCCCAAGCTTCTCAGTTTACTGAAGCGATCGCCAAAGCCAGACTTATCAAAGAAGGCGAGCCCTCCTACAAAGAAGCGCAAGAAGATATTCGTAGCTGGAGCCGAATTATTTTAGATATTGCCGAAGGTCGAGCGACCAGCGGAAACTTAGCAGGGGCGATCGCTGCCGCTGAAGTAATGCCGTATGACAATGCCGAATTTCGCCAAAAGGCCCAAGACCGCATTACCTTTTGGCAGCAGCGCCAGCGCAGCCGCCAGATTATTGCCGAGGCTCAGCAAGTTCCCAAGTCAGGTCAGGCCAGCACGTATCAACAGGGCATTGTCAAGCTCAGGCAGGTGCCGATTGAGCATCCAGAGTATGAGACGTCCCAGCGCCTAGCTGATGAGTGGAGCGAGCGCATCTTTAGTATTGCTCAAGCAAGAGCGGCTCAGGGCAGGCAGAGCGCGGCCATCCAAGCGGCTATTTTGGTTCCTGCTGGTACCACCGCCTATGAACCCGCCCAGCAAGCCATTAGACGATGGCAAGCCGCAGAACAATAGATTCAGAACAATCCCGCAGAAAAACAAAATGAAAAAGGTGGCGACTACTGCAATCCTGCGCGAACACCTGTCAGCTGATCGACGGCTTGCTGAAGTTTGGCTTCGACGGCTCGCTTTTGATCCTCTAGCTGCTTAAATTTTTGATAGCGGGTAATGGCTCGACTCACCGACGCCATTTGCTCAGGCGGGCAGGGCTGCGATCGCACCGTCCCATCATCAGCTAAAGAACACAGCCGATAGCGGACCGATTGGGCTGTGGCCTTGTCTGTAGGAGCCGTGATCGCTTCGTTCTCAGGGTCCGTCTTCAGCGCGTCATCCTCTAGCGCATCTGCCGCCAACGCGTCTACATATTGCATCAGCGTGTTCGCATCGCCATGACGCAAAATAGTCGCCTCCGGGCCATGGGCCGCACTCTGAGCTGTACTATGGGCAACGACGCTAGCCGTATCCTCATCCCTCTCAGTAGCAGCACTCATAGAAGACTCTAGCCAGCCATCTACCATCGGCCCTTGCGCATAGAGCGAATGCATTGACTGCAATATCTGTCGTAGCTGCGTTTGCCAGGCGACTACCATAGACTGGATCTCGCTGAGCAAATTGAGTGCCAGCGCCGGATTGACCTCGTGGCGCTGGCTGACAAACGTCTCTTGATTAAGCGGCGGCAGTACAATTCCTTTAGCGCTCAATCCACTAGTGCCAAATTCGCCAATGCTTAGATCAAACGTATCTGTCTTGACAGCCGTCCCTGCCTGTATCTGCCGAGCCTGAAACGACCTATCAGAGGAACTCTGAGCATCAGTCTTTGGAGTGAGGTCAAAAGAAATGGCTTGGACAGAATCAGCCTTCCGGGTGTCCTCTTTAGAAGGGGGAGCCGCGCTAGTATATGAAGAATCCATAAGAATAGAAGTGTCTATGCTAACAGTTGCGACAGGAGTGCTTTTGCAAACTATCTCTCGCAAACCATATAGCTTCGTAGGATAAAGTTCTAAGCGCTAAAAAGAAAGTTAATATAACAAGTTAAGTAGACATCAGACAAGCAAACGTCAGATATCAGTTAGTTCGATAGATCTGCCAATCGTTTATGCTGAACTCTTCTTGTCATTTTTCCCAGGGGTGTGTCACTGAAATCATCCAAACGCCATCTAAAAAGTCGTTTAGGGTGATTTGTTAGACTTTCAGTCAAGCATAAGGTTCTAATTTCAACGCCATCGAAGTCAGAACCTTGAAGTCAAAATTCTGATCAAAAGCACCCGCCTGGTTTTACCATTATGGCCAAACCCGCCTTCTTAAAATATCTTCCCTCCCGGCTCAAACCCCTCAGCTCGCCAGCCGTGTGGGCACCGCTCACTATTTTCGTTCTCTTGAGCGTTTTCATCTGGGAAATCCGTGAAAATCCAGACTGGTTCGACCGCGCTCCGGTCACTGATGCCAACCCAGACTCCGACCTGACTCCAGAAGAGCAAGCCAGACTCTCTGAAATAGACACCTTGGATATCCTCCTAGAGGGCTCACGGGTGCCAGGAGACTCGCCTGCTGCCACCAGCATCATCAACCCAGATGCCCCCCCGCTAGATGCCTCAGGCGCAGAGGGTGACGCAACGACAGACGACGCGACCGGGGCTGATGCGACGACAGATGAAGACAGCCGTCAGCTATCCGGCCGCGCCGATCCTTTTGCGCCCTATCTCGCTGAGTACGAATTTTCTGGCAGCCGGAATGCAACGCCTTCTGCCAACTCTTCTGCTACTTCGCCTTCAGCGAGTGAGTTTTCTACAGGCAGTTCTTCCAGCAGCAGTTTCTCCGGCAGCAATAGTGCGGGTAGCAGCAACTTTAACTTTGGCAATGGTCTTGTCAATCCGTCAGCGCCTGCGACTAACAGCGCGCTCTCAGAGGCAATTGGACGGCAGCAAGCTAGAAGAGCAGCCGCAGCGGAGGCAGAGTCTAACACTCCTCAGCCCTCGACAATTTCTGGTGATCGTCCCTCTGTCAGCAACCCAACTGCGGGGTCTCAGTCACCCTCGCAGCCCTCATCGCAATTCTCACCCCAAGGTGCACCGCGCTCATCATCGACCTCACCACAGTCCCTCTCACCGGCAGAGGCTACTAGCAGCAACCAGGCCACTCGTCAGTCGTCCTCTCAGCCAGTAGTGCCTACTGGCAACATTCCTGTTCCCTACATCCGCACGACACCCAATATGTCTCCACCAGCAGGCACGACTGGCTATCAAGCACCCGCTACCTCAGATCTACCGGTTTTCAACCTACCGCCCCAGCAGCCTAGCCGAAACCCTTTTGCCTCGCCGCGACCAGCCCCTACCGGCCAAACGACGCCTGGCAACACTCAAGGCAGCACTTATACGGCTCCTAGCTCAGTGCAGCCAGCCCAAAATCGCCGCCGTTGACGGTCTGGGCTAGTGGTATGGCACTGCAGCAAACGCATCATGCCAAAAGCGGTCAAGGATATGTCGGCTACAGGTTTTTCCGCGCACTTATGAACAAAGACAGCCGAGCAAACGTAGTGGGTACAAAACGGTTGTGCTGGGCGCTAATCCTCACGAGAAGATTATCTAAGTTCGATTGAGATCACTATATATTGTGTATACAGTATGCTTCTATCTGAATAGCGCCAAAACTTCCGATTCCTTTGGCTTAAGACCCATTACAGAATGCAAAAGATTCTCATCGTTGATGACGATAGTACTCTCCGGGCAGCGCTCACACGCTACCTGAAGGACCGCGGCTTCATAGTCCACAATGCGGCCTCTGGGAAAGAGGGATTAGATAGTTTTATCCGAGAGCTACCTGATCTGATCGTATCTGATGTGGCTATGCCGGAGATGGATGGGTTTGAGCTATGCACGCAGGTAAGACAGACAGCTTCCGGTCAGCTGATTCCCTTTATTTTTCTCTCAGGTCGTTGCGACTTAGAAGATCGTATTCAAGGCCATAGCAGTGGGGCCGATGACTATCTGGTAAAGCCTTTCCATCCTAGAGAGCTGATTGCCAAAATCGAGGCCCAGCTTGCTCGCTCTAGCCGGATTCACTCCGAAATTACAAAAGCCCTGCAGCAGCAGCTGAGTGGCGAATCCTCGATGGCAAAACCGAGCAGTCCCCTGCCGCTCACACCAGCCGAAGAGAAGGTCTTTTGGGAAGTGATTCAAGGGTTTACCAATAAAAAGATTGGCGATCGCCTATTTATCAGCCCGCGAACTGTTCAGACCCATCTCAGTAATATTCTCAGCAAACTCTCTTTAGAAAATCGCTCCCAGCTCATTCGCTACGCCTTTGAAAACGGTCATAAGCCGCCTCACGGCGATCGCCAAACAGATAGCCCCACCATCTCCTAAGGCACCCTTTCTCAAACTGTCAAAAACGGAGAGCAAAAGGGCTAATCATAGCAGCAGTCATAGTGCCAGTATATTGCCAGTTATAGCGGCAGAGCGTATTCCCTCCTTGGTCGATAGATCAACTCTGTAGAATTGACCGGATCGCAGTTAATCCTCAGCGACCGTTCCGGTATTCCACTATTATTGGACAAGTGATCGCTAAATTTACTGTATGAATTAACGAATTCATGTGAGCGCTGCGACCCAACGCTGTAGCGATCGCCCCTTTGTATTAAGTCTGACTTAGTAAGCCCGTAGCCAGCACCGTAGAGCCGATAACAAAGCGTCATAGCGACGCCCCAAGTGCTGCGCTACCCCGCTTTTGTTTATTGATAAAGTATGTCTTCAAACGCTATTGATTCTGCTAAATCTGCAGTTAGCTCAACTGGGCTCACCTCCAATCAGTCCAATCTAGACGCATCCGCCTACTCAGAAAAGTTAGGCACCTTGACGGCTGAACTTTCTGCAGGCACCCTCAAAAAACAGCTACGGGCTGTCCACGAGCTGGCAGTGTTGGGGGCAGAGGGCGAAAATGCCTTGGTTGAGTTTTTGTATCTGCGGATGGACCCGCAGAATCCACAGCAGCCCACGGCAGCTCATGGCAGGGCATATCAGCTCATCTATGGAGGGTCGTCTGCGGTTGCTAAGGGTTTCATCGACGAATTTCCAGCGGGTTTGGTATGTCCCCGCTCTGCCAAGAACATAGACTACAGCGAGCTGCAAATGCTGTTGGTTCAGCAAGATTACCAAGGCGCTGATAAACTCACCAGCCAAAAGCTCTGTGAGCTAGCCGGAGAAAGCGCCCTTCAGCGCAAATGGGTGTACTTCACAGAAGTAGAACAGCTTCCAGCATTAGATTTGATGGCGATTGATATCATCTGGGGGCTCTACTCCGAAGATAAGTTCGGCTGGAGCAAGCAGCGAGCCTTGTGGAGTCGCCTAGGGAAAGACTGGGAGCGTCTGTGGCCTCAGCTCAGTTGGAAAACTGAGAGCGCCTGGACACGCTATCCCGCCGAGTTTACCTGGGATTTGTCAGCGCCTGTCGGACATCTACCGCTCTCTAACCAGCTGCGAGGTGTCAGGACCATGAGCGCCCTACTCTCTCATCCCGTTTGGACTCAGGGCAATTTTTCAGATGACGCTTAGTCGAACAACGCCTAATCGGAGGATGGACTCAAGGGACTTAGCGGCTGACTAACATCGAAAGGCGAGGGCCGAGGCGGTCGGGGGCGAGCACGTCTTTCAATCAGGCGATTTTCTCGTCTGACCCAGCTAGGATTGACTAGAGTCTGCGCGGCTCCCAGCAACTGACGAGGATGATCAATTAGGAAAGCCGGCTTCTGCGCAGCCAGCGCCTCTCGACTGCTGAAGCCCCAGGTGACGGCTGCGATCAAAATACCGATTTGATTAGAGGCATCCACATCGCGAGTTTCGTCGCCGACGTAGATCACTTGAGAAAAATCAAGGCTGCCCTTTTGGACAATGCGCTTCAGCACTCGGGCCTTGCTAAGCAGCCCCACACCGCCCTGTACAGACTCGAACACGTCACTAATGCCATGGAGTTCTAGAAAGCTGTGAATATTTTGACGGGAATTAGAACTCATGATCATCAAACGATGATCGGCGGCAACCAAGTCTTTGAGTGTATCAATCAGGTGAGGCGCGATTGGCACCTGCAGGATCTCTGCGCCCATTTCTCGGCGCACCCGGCGCAGCAAAAAAGGCAGGCGAAATAGCGGAATTTCAGATTGCCTAAGCATCTCTTTAGTACTCAAGGACTGATAGTACTTGAGCTTTTCGGGGGTGGTTGGCGAATAGCCGTACTCAGGCGCAATACGATTCGTAATGCGCACAATAGCCCCTAAGGTATCGGCAATCGTGCCGTCAAAATCAAATATCAAAAATGCCACGGTATCAAAAGGTACCTAAAAA
>JBAUIB010000079.1:0-4708 GCA_049680585.1 Phormidesmis sp. | reverse complement strand
TGGGGCTTTTTGCATAACCCCCCGAAACGTCGCAATCCAGATCGAGACGAGTAAGACTTACTGAATTGGCCTATGCTTCAGTTGCTGTAGTATTGCTTCCATGTCAATGAATTCAGGCGCTTTGTAGAACTCATAGCGGCCATGAAAGATAAGGTGCTGCCAAGCGATGGGCGAGACCAGTTTGAGCAGTTCCATCCTGTCGCCATCCTGCTGACGCTCACTGTGAGTAAAGAGCTTAGAGAGGATCACCATGTTGTAGTAGACAATGCAATTGGTGAGCAGCCGAGCGCACTCCCCCCAAATCTGCTGCTCGTACTCAGTCTTAAAGCGCAGCTTGCCAAAATTGGCGTAGGAGATCACCCGACGCAGCTGATGATAGCTTTCCCCTCGGTTGAGTACACGCTGGACATTCTGCCTGAGCGATAGGCGATCAACAAAATCGAGCAAATAGAGACTCTTGATGATGTTGTCGTATTCCCACAGCGCCTGCCGCGTTTTGTTTCTGCGGGCATAGGCGCTGAGCTTACTGACAATGATGCTCTGAGTCGTCGTCTTTAAGGCCAGCGACACCATGATTCTTTGAATATTATCCCACTCCGCCCGGATGAGTTTCGTATTAATTTTTCGGATCGGATTGAGAATCACTTCACCATACTTGCTGGGATGCTGAAAGCCATAGAGCGAGCGACTCATTGTTCCATAGATGTCCTTGTATCGTGGGGCAAACTCATAGCCGAATAGATGCAAGAGCGCAAAGTTCACCTGATTAGCGCCATGTGTATCAGTCGAGTGAACCGTGGGCTGAATATCAGTTGTGTTATTAAACAACAGATCGAACACATAGTGACTTTCGTGCTCATTGGCCCCGATAATCCTGGCATTGATGGGAATGTGGTTGGCGACCAGGGTGTAGGAGACGATCCCTTTTTTGAGGCCGAAGTACTTGGGTGAATGGCGCGAGTTGACCGTCTCAATCTGACTCTCAAACTTTTGCCCGTCGCTGCTGGAATGGAGCGCATCACCGACGTCGTACTGGCTAAAAATGGGCAGCTCATAGGTAGCATTGCAGACCAGGTCATTAGCGACTTCGAGCGTTTCTGGCCGCAGAAAGTTGTCGGAAGCATCAGCTAAAGTGTGGTAGTCAATGTCCGAGGTGTCAGCCATCTGCCCGATGCCCATATTGGTGCCCCAGGCCATCAGCGCGGCGATCAATATTCGCTCGTCTGCGGTGTGTTTGGTGTAGCGCCCGAGAATATGCACCAAGGCATCGGTAAAGTGACAGCGCTGGTTGACGAAATGTAGAACACTGCTGAGATTGACTTTCTTCAAATCGCTGAACATCGGATGATTCTCTGAGTCTCGAATACCCGGCGAAGAGAGCGACCACTGGCCGCGTGGCTTCAGCTCAAAGTGTTCATTCTTACCTGTGCTCAGTCGCTGATTAACTCGAGCGAGTCGGTCCTCTAGCTGCTGTTCGAGATCGGCTAAATTGTCTTGAATCGGTTGTTTCAGCGTCGCTAAGCCAGTGGCAGAAATCAGCTCAGCTTTTGCTTTCCATTGTTTCTCGCTAAGCAAGTCATCCTCGAAGCTGCGAAAGCGCACACTATCTCGACAAAAGATGTCACCAGAGTCCAAACCGTTGCGCAGCAGACGGTAGAGCAAAAACTCATAGCGATCCGGTAGTAGTTTCCCTCCGTCGTCGTCACCAGTTGCATAGAGATAGCGCTTAGTCGCATCTGGAATGCACTGCATAGGAAAGGTATCTGAGCGATATTGGCTCAACGGTTTACCCTTTTGAATGGCCGCTTTCAGGAACTGGAGTGCTTCGAGAACAGGTGCATGTCCAGGCGCACTGGCAAACTCAACCGCCTGCAAAATGGGCCGTAGGTTGCACTTGAAGCCTTGCGCTAAGGTGTCGATATGCTCCCATTGAAAGGCTGTTTCATCGAACGTCGCTTCAGTGACAATATGCTTCGCGACAAACGCCAACTTCTGACGGTCTAGAATGCTAAATGCTGTGACCTGAACAGATTGGAAGGAGGCATCTTCAGGAATACTGTCATCGGTGAAGAGCTTGAGCACCTGGCCTGCCTTTTCCAAGTTCTGATTGGTCTCTATGCGATACTCATAGACTCGCTCTTTGGCCGCAACTTTACTGTCTTCAACGTACAGTTTTACTTTATGAATCAGGCTGTTGAGCAGGTTGTCGTGGGCGCGTTGATAACGGTGATGAATAAAACAAAGCAGATAGACATACGCCACGCCTTGAGACAACTGCTTGAGCCGAAAGACAGAATAGTAGTTCACCAGCGAGGCATAGTATTTGATGCTCTCTGTGGAAATTTCCAGCTCAGGCAGCAGCGTTTGCGTTAGTTTGTAGAGTCCCTGAATCTGCTCACATCGGCTGATTTCCCGCTTGATTTCACTCAGATTAAAGCTTCTCGGTTCCCGTTTGAGTTGAGTAATTTCGTACAGTCCTGGTGCGTTTTCAATCAACTGATTGAGCGCCGCCGTATCTGTTTGAGATAGCTGTTGTTTCACCCTAAGCACTAGGCGATCTTGTTCAGCCTCAATTGCTTGACCAACGACATCTTGTAGAGAGCTGTATCCGGGGGGCACCAGCCGTTCGGCTTCTAGATAACGAAGCAGCTCTCGAAAGATGTAAATCGGCTTGCTGTAGACTTTGGCTGCTTGCTGCGCTTTTACTAACAAAGTTTGACGCGCCGTATCATCGCAGTACTGGTAGTTACAAAGCGCTAGGATGATTTGCTGATGCTTCACCCGAGTGTTTTTAGCTGGCTCATAGTCGGTGAGTTCAAAGCTCGGGAAGTATTGGGCTTGGATGTATTGAACATCGGCGCTGACCGTAGAAAACGAAAAGATAAAAAAGCGATGGCGGGCTCTAAAATAGCCCAGCTGTAAGATGGCGTAGATCTGCGATTTGAGGCCGTGTAGCGGCTTGATGGCAGCGATGTCTTGAGGCGATAGCGCAAAGTACTCGGCCTGCTCTTCGGGAGTGAAGTGGGGCAGGCCATAGAGATTTTCAATTTCATCATCACCTAAGATCTGAAGTCGTTTTGAGTTGGCACTCACGCTTTGCTCTGACATCGGTACTAGCTCTCTGTGCTCTCGGGTGCTTTGTATGCGGTGCCGCAATAGGGACAGAAGCGATGTTTCAAAGAGGTAATCGGAGCGTCACACTGGACGCAGGCATGACGCAGCTCGCTACCACAGCGGAAACAGTAGTGGGCGTGAACATGCAACCACATCGGATCTGGTGCGTTGCCCGGTTGCCAGCACTGTGGACAAAACTTGAGTGCGCCAGTTTCTTCGACGGCGATCCCTTTTGCCGCTGCCTCCAGGTGGGCTTCGGGGACGTCTAGGGCGTAAGCTAACCCTCGTTTGGTCTTAGCTTTGAGCACCGTCGTGTGGCCGCGCTCAATCTTGCCGATGCTCTGGGCGTGGATGCCGGATTTGTCAGCGACCGCTTGTTGGCTCATGCCGAGGGCTGAGCGGAGTCGATGGACGTAATCACCCAGCAATTCTCCGGGCTTTGGGACAGTTGAGGATTTCAAAGCTTTAATAAAACATTGAGATAACGGTCTGTCTAAACGATAGAGTGAAGGCTAGCGTTTGCTGCTGGCGTTTAGCTTTATTTCACAGGTCATGCCGATTTCTCTAGCGATGGTAGCGACACAGTTTTTAGACCGCCCAGGGCTCGCCCAGAAGACAGTGAAATCCTATGAGCTGACGCTGATGCCCTTGCTAGCTCAGTATGGCAGTTGGCCGATTGAAATTTGCGATCGTACCGTGCTCACTGAATATCTCGATAGTCTCTCGCATTTGGCTTACACGACGCATCATCGACATCAGGCAACCATTCAAGCCTTGTTTAATTATGCGGTAGAGCAACAACACATCAAAGCGAACCCGATTGCTAAGCTGAAGCGGCGTAAGCCCGATGCTGACAAGGGCGAGCATGGTTCTGACGAAACGATCCGCTATTTCACACCAGACCAGCTCAAGCTCATATATCGAGCGGTTGAAACAGACTGTCGTACTCACACAATCGTCAGATTGTTGCATCGCAGCGGAGCACGAATTTCAGAACTTTTAGCGCTTGATTTTGAGCAAGTCGATCTCAAACAACAGAAGTTCCAAGTCATCGGCAAAGGCAACAAGCAGCGCTGGTGCTTCTACAGCGATGATGCGGCCCAGCTACTTCACACCTACCTCAAACACTATCGGCATCATCGGTGCCCTGCTCTATTCACCGCGCAGCAGCCGATAGCAGGCAACGTTAGTCGACTGAGCTACCGTACAGTGCATCAAAACTGGCGGCGGTTGATTGCCGATATTCCTGAGCTAGAAGGGGCGAGACTGCACGATCTGCGTCATACCTTTGCAACTGAGCGAGTGGGGCTGATGGGAATTGAGGAGCTGAGAGCCCTGATGGGGCATGAGTCGATTATGACCACGCTGCGCTATCAAAAAGTCACCTCTGCTAGAGCTGAAACAGTAGCCCAGAGTGCTCTAAAGAAACTGGCTACTGAAGCGATGCAAACTTAGAGCCTAAACATCGGGTAGCATCAAATGAACAGAGAATACAGTATTCTCTGCGTCAGCAAAATGTGGCTTAAGACACTAATGAGTCTCGCTCGTCTCGATCTGGATTGCGACGTTTCGGGGGGTTATGCAAAAAGCCCCA
>JBAUIB010000078.1:0-2495 GCA_049680585.1 Phormidesmis sp. | reverse complement strand
GGTTTGTAAAGGTCAATGTCACTGCCCCCTCTTCGTCTTGTTCTGACTTTAAAGGAGAACTCTTTTTGTTTAGAAATCACTTCAACTTCGAGTGACTTTCACTCGCTTTGAGTGATAGGTCCCATGTAAAGTCGTCAGGTGATCGCGTGGGGCTCTCCGAATCCGTTACTTCTATCCCAAGCGAGCAGTTCGCTCAGTGGTATCAGAGGACAGCATCATGTGTCTGTGCGATCTCGGATTTTGACGCTTTTGCTAAAGCGAGCGATCGCCAATTACAAAAATGGCTGGATAATAGAGGCATTGTGTATTCTTATAGTGAGCCAGCCAAGCTGGCTCACTAATATAGACTCATTCATTAGTCAATGAAACAAGCGTCCTATGGCATCTCCCTTTCCGGGCATGGATCCTTATTTGGAGCAACCGGCTTTTTGGTCTTCCTTTCACACTCGGCTGATGGTTGCGATCGCTGATGCCCTAGCCGCTGATCTGCGCCCCAAATACTACATTGAAGTCGAGACTCGCTCCTACATGGATACGCCGGAAGGTGAACTATTGATCGGTATTCCAGATGCGGTTGTATTAAAAGACTCTCAACTTGATGACAGCATCCGCACAGAACCAGCGCAACCAACGTCTTCCGTTGCACTTGAGCGATCGCCCGTACCCGTAACACTGCCCGTTCCCGTAGAAGTAAAAGAACGATTTCTAGAAATTCGTAAAGTCAGCGATGACACCGTAATTACAGTTATTGAGCTACTATCACCAGCCAACAAGCGTCCCGGTAAAGGGCGCGATACCTACGAGGCAAAACGCCTTTCTGTATTAGGCAGTCAGTCTCATCTGGTAGAGATTGATTTACTAAGAGCCAACCCTCCCATGTCAATCAAAAGTGCGAATGGACTCTCTGATTACTACATTTTGGTTAGCATTGCTCGACAACGCCCTCAAGCGCAGCTATACCGGTTTACCCTAAAAGAAACACTGCCGAAGTTTTTGATGCCTTTGCAAGGCATGGAGGAGACAATCACTGTAGACATGCAAACAATCTTTGCAGGCGTATGCGAGCGCGCCAGCTATCCATCGCGCATTAGCTACGGCCAACCTATTCCAGCACCTGCCCTATCCTCAGAAAACCCAGTCTGGGCCGAAGCTCTACTCAAGCCCTACCAGCACTCAAGAAGCACATAGAGCCTGTTCTATTCCTTGCTACAGAAGGCGGCACCCAGATTCGAACTGGGGATAAAGGATTTGCAATCCTCTGCCTTACCACTTGGCCATGCCGCCGCTGAAGCACCAATATATCAAACTTCTGGGCCTGATTGTGGGACAAATTGTTCGGCCCCCGATTGAGCCCTGTATTCAACTCAGAATCTCATCGATCATGCGATTGGCCTGACTGGCGTAGCTGCCGCCAAAGAGATTGAAGTGATTAATGATGTGATACAGGTTATAGAGGGTCTTTCGCTGTCTGTAACCGTCTACTAACGGTTTTACCTTTTGATACGCCTGATAAAAGCTGGCAGGAAAGCGGCCAAACAGCTCGGTCATTGCCAAGTCCGCTTCTGAATCGCCGTAATAGGTCGCCGGATCGAGGATCACGGGCTCTCCGGCCTCGGTGATGGCCGCATTGCCTGACCACAGATCGCCGTGGAGCAGCGCCGGAGCCGGACGGTGGTCTTTCAGCAGCCGAGGGATTGCGCTCATGAGCTCATCGCGACGCGGGAAATGGCCCTTGCGATCATAGGCCAGTGAAAACTGCGGACCAAGACGGCGATCGCGCCAAAAAGCACTCCAGTCATCTCCCCAGCCATTCTTCTGCGGCGTTGCCCCAATCGTATTGTCTCGATGCCAGCCAAAGCCCTCGTCGCTAGTCACCTGATGCATCGCCGCAAGCTGCTCACCCATCCGCTGCCAGGCGCTATCTGACCGGCTGCCTCCTAATGCCAGGTACTCTGTCACGATGTAGGCCCTCTCACCCGCCACGCCTGTACACAGCGGCTGCGGCACCCGAATCGTGTGGCTCTCATACATTTCATTCAAGCCATCGTATTCAGCTTCGAACATCGCTAGCTGACTGGCCCGATTGAGCTTGACGAAAAACGTTCGCTGCCCGTCAGTAACAGAGACGGCCTGATTGATACAGCCACCCCCAATAGAGCGACCAGACATCACCTGAAAAGGCTGGCCTGTCAACTGGCTGATCTGCTCAGCAATGGGCTGAGCGACGGCATCGGATAAAGTCTGAGACATCGCGTTTGCTAGCTTAAAGAAGCGACTAGTTCAAAGAGGGATTCAAGGCTGGCTTGAGCGCCACGACCCCGTAAGCCTTCAGCGGCAAGTATTGCTGTACGGCTGCTTGGACATCTTCAGCCGTCACCTTGCGAATCCACTCGGGATAGTCCAGGGCGTGGCGGAAAACGCCGGTCATGGCCTGATAGTAGCCATAGAGTCCAGCGCGATCGCTCGGCGTCTCACTGCCAAAAATATGGAGGTTG
>JBAUIB010000077.1:0-3324 GCA_049680585.1 Phormidesmis sp. | reverse complement strand
AGCGAACCTTCGTTCGTCACTGGCAGAATGCATCGGCGCGAAACGTCATCGATGCTGTGACACTCAAGCAGATTATCCGGCAGGCGAAGCGTAAAACCTATCGGGTCACAGGCAAGGCGGAGAAGTTTATCAATGACCTTCATGCCGACATTGAACCAGGTTGGAGCGGGGCAGGGCAAACCGACTTCATTCTGGGCCGTATCACCCTACGCTCATACATCTTTGGCCATGTCCTCTATGCGCCAGCGCTGCTCACGGACGAGGCCCTGGTAAAGGACATCGTTCGCATCGCCAAAGCGCTGCCGGGATATGCCGACTACTGCGGTCACCAGCAAAATATTGAGGACAGGGCACGCGACTGGGCGCAGTGTATTGAAAACAGTCACTACTTTCCCTATGGCAGTGACAAACCAACTGCCACCAGCAGTACTCTGACCTGGAATCAGCAGCAGCAGGAGAAAGCACGCGGACGGATTCGCACAGCTGCGGTCGATCTCTTCCGTAACAATCAGTGGCCAGAGGGCATCACGGCTCGCTTCGATGCGCTCTGCGCCACTGGTATCTCGGGTAGTACCCTCTATAGACATCAGGATTTGTGGCATCCCCTACATCTAGCCGTACCACAGGCATCAGCGGCGTCACGCTCAGGGATAATCACCAAGCAGGCGGCTGAGCCTGTGGAAAACCCCCCAGACCCCCCTCCTACACCCTGCCCCTCAAGCTTATTGGGGGATGATGACTGTAGCCCCTTGTCTAACAGTGCTTCTGGCTCACTTCCTGGCTCGGAAAGTAAGCGCTCTTCGGAGAGGGGGCGTAATTCAAGTGATCACTCTACTGAACACCTGCTATCGAATGAGGTGTTTTCACCGCCACCTCGTCAGTTAATCCTCGATATTCAGCAGATGCTGCAGCGTACCCGTGAGAGGGTGAACGAAAAAAAGCGCGGGGATAGAAAAAAGGGCGTAGTGTCAGACAAGAAATGACGTCGAGGGACTACGCCGAATGCAATTAGAGTCTATCGTGAGCGAGCAGCTGAAAGAACTATCGCTGTTTTCAAGTGCAGAGCAAAGCGCCGATTTTTTGGTAGAAGAGTTTACGCAGGTCTGGCGAGAACTCGGGCGACAGGTACTGCAAAGCAAGTTACAGGAACAGATTGAGCGGCTAGAGGCGGGGCGCAAAGGAGCCAGAGCAAGGCTGACTAGGCGTTATCAAACTCCCCTAGGAACCGTTGAGTTGAGCCGCCGAGCGTATGGCGCCAAAGCGAGTGTCTGTCATGCTGACGAGCCGTTGGGGCTACCGATTGATGGTTGGTTCAGAAGCGTTCAAGAACTATCGAGTGCGTTGGGGGTGGGCAGCGAATTTGGCAATGCCAATCGCTTGCTGCATCGCTGGAGCGGCGTATCGGTGAGCGAAAAGACGCTGGCCAATCATGTCGAAGCCTATGGCACTGCGTTGGTCGAGGCGGAAGCGGCGGTTCCGGTTGAGGGGGCTTGTCCGATTCGTTCGAGCCTCAGCACGGCGGCGACAGCGCCGCCCAAACGACCCGTTTTCTATATCGGGGCCGATGGTATCCATACGCCGATGCGAACCGGTGGCACGGCTGAAGCCAAGGTCGGTGTGATGTTCTGGGAGGCTGACCATCTGAGAATTGCCAAGACCCGAGCGATTGTCAAAGCGCGTGAGTATGTCGCCACCCTCGAAGGGGTCGAGAGCTTCCGCGAGCAGCTCAATCGCTGCTATGTCGCCACCGTAGACAACGAACCGCATCAGGTGATCTTTCTCGGGGATGGCGCACCTTGGCTATGGCTGATGGCAAGCTTGCTCTTTCCCGATGCCATTCAAATTCTCGACTTCTTCCATGTCTCGGAATATCTCTGGGAGGTCGCTCGCGCTGCTTTTGGGGGACAAAGCGAACAACAGAAAACTTGGGTAGACACGCAGCAGGCTGCGCTCAAACAATCGCAGTGGCCGGCTGTGGTCGAAGCCGCACAACGCCTGCCGCCATCCTCTGATGACTTGACCCAAGCCATTGAGCGGCTTGTCAGTTATCTCACCCACAACCAGTCTCGCAGCGACTATCAGCGCTACCTACAACAAAATCTGATGATTGGTTCGGGCATTGTCGAAAGCTCTAATCGCCGCATTGTCACGATGCGCCTCAAGCAATCCGGTATGTTCTGGTCGAAGCAAGGCGCTGAAGCCGTCATGTCACTTCGCGCTTGTTATCTGAGTGGGTCTCAGCGGTGGCATGATTTCTGGTACAAATAGCCTACGCTTTCAGCACCACTCTTTTTTTCGTTCACCCCCCGTGAGAATCAAGAGGCACAGCGAGTAAGGCGGCAGGCTAATATCGAGGATGGGCAGCAATCCCAACAGAATAGTGGTCAGGCCGATAGAATTGCTCAGCTCTATAATTGGGCAACTTCTGACGATCCCATTCTCAAGGCAGAAGCTTTGCAGCAGCTTAGAAGGATGGGTCTAGACGATTCGTAGAGGGCTAGCTTTATCTCGCCTAATAATAAGGCTCACAAGAAAGGAACTTAGCATCCTCATTTGTCCCTCTCCGAAGAGATCTACCTGCTGGTCCGCTCGCCATACCAGGTTATCCAAATATTCTGTGTATGCCCCCTTTGCTTATGTTTAAGCCTCTCCTTCAATTCGCTTCAGCGCGATATCCATTTCCTTCTCTAAGGTTTCCGGACTTGGCATCTTGTTTTTCAAGGGTGGGGGTAACTTGTGTGTTGCGATCGCCAGCGGCGCTTCTGTTTGACGCAAAGAATATTCAGCAATGGCTTTATTCTTAGACTTGCATAAGATAATACCTATGGTAGGACGATCATCCGTGTGGCGAAGTAGATCATCTACTGCATTGATGTAGAAGTTCATCTTGCCTGAATATTCAGGTTTGAATGAACCCATTTTCAAGTCAACAACGACGTAGCAACGTAGTTGCAAATGATAGAAGAGCATATCGATGAAAAATTCTTCACCGCCTACTTCTAATCGGTACTGGCTACCTACAAAAGCAAATCCAACCCCCAGCTCCAGTAGGAATTCTTGGATGTGAGTCACTAAGGCTTTCTCTAAATCTCGCTCGGCAGCTTTCTCAGGTAGTGAAAAAAACTCTAGATTGTAAGGATCTTTGACGAGCTGCTGGGCTAGATCTGACTGAGAAGGTGGTAGAGACTGCTTGAAATTGCTTAAGGCACCTCCCTGTCGCTCATAGAGTGCATCTCACTTTTGCACCCTTGCCTTTGAAAACTGCCCGTTAAGATAAGCGGTTCGATGCTTGAGGACCTGTGGCACATTTGCTTGCTTCCATTG
>JBAUIB010000076.1:0-5727 GCA_049680585.1 Phormidesmis sp. | reverse complement strand
GGGCTATCGGCAAACAAAGGATATTTACGGCTAGTGCTGTCGAGATAGCATTGATGAACAGGACAGTAGATTGCCCGACGTTTCGAGCGTTTTCGGTTGCGATCGCATCTTTTCATCACAAGTATTTAGTCTGTTTTATCCGTTTTTTTAAGATTTGCTGCGTTAGCTAAAACTGTTTCTATACTTCTGGATGCAGCTTCCGCGTCTGCACTTTCAGGTCTTGTCATCGCCTCTTCATAAAATTCCTTAGAGAGGAAGTAGCTATGAGGCTCGTACTTGGGCAGCGCACCGTTAACAACAACGCCCAAAACGTTTTGTTGAGAGCGGCTCAACAGCTCTTTTGAATAGTTCACGCTGTTTCTATCGGCCACTCTTGGCCGCACGACTAGGAGCAGTCCGTCCGCCATTTTGCCGAGAATTGAGGTGCTGGCCCCGCAGCTCAAGGAGGGTGCGTCTAGAATGACATAGTCAAACTGCGCTCTAAACTCCTCTAGCAGCGCTGTCATTTTATTGGAATCTAGTAAAGAAACAGGGTTAGGGGGCCTAGCGCCGCCGAGCAGCAGCGTTAGGTTAGGCACCCCTGAGAGCATTACCTCTGGGAGCTCTACCTGCTCAACTAGCAAATTGCTCAGCCCATAGAGATTGGGCAAATCCCAGATATGATGCTGGGTAGGGCGAATCAAGTCGGCATCGATCAGTAATACTCGCTGAGAGGTTTGAGCGATCGCAGTCGCTAAGTTACTCGCCACGGTGGACTTACCTTCATTGGGCACAGAGCTGGTCACCGCAATTACTTTAGGCGGATGATCTGAGTCTAAAAACTTAAGATTGTTGCGCAGCATGTGAAAAGATTCGCTAGCCAATGAGGTGCTGGTCTGGCTAACGATGACCTGAGGAACAGCCAGATCTTCAAAGTCTTTTAGCAGCGGCGTTGGCTTCAGCCGAGTGAACAAAGGCACAACGCCAATAACCGGAAATCCAAAGCTTTCTCTGGCATCTTCTACGGTTTTAATCGACTGATCTCTCGCCTCTAGCAGCAGCGTGACCACGGTTGCTAAGAGCCCGCCAAGTACAATCCCGGCTAAAATGTAGAAGCTTTTAGAGGGGGCAACTGCGCCTTCTACCGCTTCGGCAGGCTGCACAACGCGCACATTGCCAACGTTCTGGTTTTCGACTACACGAACTTCTTGAAGGCGCTGTAGAAGTTGGCTGTAGGTGGACTGAGCAGCTTCTAATCGACGCTCTAGCTCGCGCTGTTCTTGTTCGAGCCTGGGCAGCAGGCTGGCCCGCTCAGCGTAGGCGGCTTTTACAGACTGCAAGCTTTCGGCGTGCTCCCGCAGTCCATTCAGCTGAGCTTCTAGCCTGATATAATCTCCCACCAAAGACGCCTCGACTTCTCCCACTTGGAGATTCATATCAGCGGGCAGTGCTTGTGAACCGGCGACTTGAGTGATGCGATCGCCCAAAAGATAGTCTAGATTTCTCAGCCTGTTTTCAAGATCGTTAATCACCGGATGCTCGTCTTGAAAGCGCACTCGCTCAGCAGCTAGGGTCGATTCGACCTCTCGATAGCTTTGCAGCAGTTGCTGAACGCCCTCAGACTGGCTGATAGCCGTTGCAAGAAGCGCCGTTTTCGGGTCGCGGCCAATTCTGCCGCTCAGGCTGTTGTATTGAGCCTCTACATCGCGATATTGAGAGGTCACTTCTGTGATGTCGCCCGTGACTTCTCCGAGTAACGAGACGGTGGCTGAGGTTTCTTCTTCTAGCGCGATGATCCCGTTACGCTCTTTAAAGTCGCGCAGGGCAGCTTCTGCGCTCAGGGCTCGATCTTCAGCATCGGGCAGCTGATCTTCAATAAACTCGCGAGCGGCGATCGCTTCTGCTCGATTATCCAGCAAGTGCTGCGCTAAATAAACTTCCATCAGCGTATTCACAGCCCGCTTTGCCGCTTCTATATCGGCTGATTGGTACGCAACCTTGAGTAAGTCAGTGCCCTGTTCATGACTAATCTCCAGATCTTCCATAAACGTTTTAATAGAGAGGGGCTCCCCTTCCTCGTCTCGCAGATCTATTTTCTCAAGAGTGGTTCTGACAACCGGCACGGTGCGCATCAGTCCGATTTCTGTCAAGATAGGGCTTTCCTGGCTGTCGAGGGCTTCTAACTGACCTCTTTTGTCCTCTAGTCCTGTAAAAGTGGCGGTGGCATCTTGGCCTTTAAACCTTAACTTTCCGACCGCTTCATAAACTGGAGGGCGGATAAAGCCCAAAATACTGATGGCGATCACGGTTGCTCCAAAAACGCCCAAAGCAGGTCGCCATCGACGTTTTGCAATCAGCCAATACTGCTCAATGCCGACTGAATCTACTGCTTCCATATCCCTAAACCCTCGATCAAATAAGACTCGCTAAAAGAGACTCAAAACAAAACAGTTGCTGCATTTAAAGAAGTCGCTAGTCAAACAAATCAACCAGTAGTCTAAAAGGGGAGAGAAGTGCTCCCACTGGGCCAAACAACCCGTCAACATTGTCGGAGAACGCCGCTCGACTAGAGCGACCCACCACCACCACATCGTTATCTCTCAGCGACGGATTTGTCGTTTCATTGATGCCCTGATCGAACGCAATCGGTATGGTGGTCTGAGAAACCGTCCCATCTGGATTCAGGCGAATGAGTTCGACTGTTTCTGTATCCGCTCTTTGGGGATCAAATCCTCCGGCTGCTAGCAGCGCCTGATTAAGCGGCGCATTAGGCACGATTTCGAGCGTGCCAGGCTCGGGCACTTCTCCAACAACGGTGACCTGGATAGAGTCTGGAGAGAAGTTAGCAGCAGATAGCTGGGTAAGCTCCTCGGCGCTGAGCGCTGTCGCTGTAGGAATATTGATGGCATCACCGTGCCGCAGCGTGACGTCGTTTTGAATATTGCCGGTGACCAACACTTCCCAGAGATTGAGCTGGATTATCTCTTGGGCCTTCCCGCTGCCCTGAGCCCGGCGGATTTCGATTTGTTTGATGTCAGCTTGGTCGGTGATGCCACCCGCGAGCTGAATTGCTTCAACAATTGTGGGCCATTCAACGGCGGTTTCTTCTTCGCTATCAGTGAGTGAAATCTCATAAGCACCTGGCTGATTGACCTCTCCCGATATTCCGATTTGAATCGGTCGAGGTAATACCAAGTCAACTGTCACCAGGGGCGTTCTGAGATAATTTGCGTAGGCGCGGCTCACTGCCTGGGTGGTTTCTTCTAGCGTGAGCCCTGAGACGGCTAGTTTGCCGATTAGCGGCAGGCTAAGCGATCCATCAACGGCCACCTGTTTTTCACCATCGTATTCAGGGACGTTGAAAAACGTTAGAGAAATGCGATCGCCTGGCCCTAGCCGATAGCTGGCATTCGTCAGAGAACTTTCAAAAGCACTCTCAGAAGCAATCTCAAAAGCGCTATCGGGTGGGGGCGTAGTAGACCCAATTGACTGCTGGGGTGTTTCGATAGATTGGGCATTTGCAGACACAGGAGAGAGTAAATATACCCAGAGAAAAACACTCCACCCTATCCGTGTCCGAATCGCTACAGGAACAATCATGACGATATTGATATTTGAATTTTTGTAGCAGTTTTTTAACTAGTGGGAACAGTTATTAAAACAGATACACGCTTTGACAGATGGACGCTTTGAAGATGCTAGATAGCGTGATTGCCAATGCAATAGTCATCAACGTAACGGTCTCAAAGATAGGCTCATCTTACGAATCTTGCCTCTATGATCTCGTTTCTATAATTGTTTTTGATCATGCCTTACTCACTATTATTTTTCAACAGCTCATGTGAGGCCGGGTGGCATTGCATTTATTAGACAAACTCACTCTTTCTATCGGCACGTTCTTGACCCTCATTAATCAATAAAATCAGGCAATCTAGAGGTTCTCGCTAGTGCGTTAGCAGTCTGCAATACTCGCGGCGTTTCCTCACTCTCTTTCTGCCAGATTTAACTTTTTTATCGCTGCTGGCGATCGCTACAGAATTCGATTGATTTATATGGAAGCCTCTTAAAGGCAGTGACAACAGCGCTCTCAATACGGCTGAGCGTCAGTACCCATTGCTCATCTCTTCCCGTTTCGCGCTTAGCCTCACTCTAAAAAAGATTTCAGCAAGCTTTTAACAAAGCGATCCAAAACTTAAACAATGGAAACAATCATGCAGCAGTCGGGCTCGTTCTCATAGATTTAAGAGATAGCCACTTCTCTAGGCATCACAGCGAGACCACAGCTAATGTCACTTGAACGGTCATTCAAGCCGAGTGAAAGCGTCCCTAATCAACCGTATGCTTCAGACTCTTCTGCAGGATCTGCGCTTTGGGATGCGGTTGTGGACCCTCAGCCGCTGAGCGCGTCGAGCCGGACGACGCTGGCAAAGGTAATGGCGCTGATGGCCTCCCATCCGCAAGCGGACTGCATTTTAGCGATCGCTCGCCATAAGGTTGTGGGGATTGCCACGCGTCAAGATCTGCTGGGAGCACTGGTGCAACATGCTGACTGGCCCCGTATGCGCCTTTCTCAGGTGATGACGCGTCCGGTGGTGACGACATCGCCAGCAGCGGTAGAGGCGATCGCACCCCTGTTAGAAATATTTCAGCAGCATCAGATCACCCATTTACCGGTGGTCGATGAGCATGGCCAGCTAGTTGGCCTTGTTAACCAAATGACGCTGCTACAGACACTACAGCGTCGGGGTAATGAAGGCCAGCGATCGCACCATCAGCGCACTCAGCTATTTGCAGACGTCACGCTGAAAATTCGCCAGTCGCTCCAGCTCAAAGAGATTGTGCATACGACGGTGAATGAGGTGCGGCGGCTGCTCAAGGCGGATCGGGTGCTGATCTATCAGGTTTTACCGGACAGCACGGGCAAAACAATTAGTGAAGCGGTGGTCGCGCCTTATCCATCGGTTTTGGGGATGCCGTTTCCAGAAGAGGTGTTTCCAGAAGACTATCAGGCGCTGTATGCCCAAGGGCGAGTGCGGGCGATCGCCGATGTGCACAGCGCAGAGGCTGGGCTGTCTGAGTGCTTAGTGGAATTTGTCGAACAGTTGGGCATCCAGTCGAAGCTGATTGTGCCGATTGTACATCCACTCAACCCCGATCTAGCGGACGATGCGCCCATTCGTAAATGCCTGTGGGGATTGCTGATTGCGCATCAGTGCCGCAGCCCGCGCCAATGGTCTGAGTTTGAGCTAGATCTGATGCAGCAGCTCGCGGGTCAAATTAGCCTCGCGCTCTCGCACGGTCAGCTATTGGACTATTTAGAAAAGCGCGTCAAGCGTCGTACAGCTGAGCTCACTCAGGTCAACCATTCACTACAGCAAGAAATTCAAGAGCGCAAGCAAATTGAAGTGGCGCTGCGGCAAAGTGAAGCACAGCTGCGGCTGGTGACGAATAATCTGCCAGTGCTGATCGCTTATGTAGACCATCAGCAGCGCTATCGCTTTAACAACCAAGTTTATGACGATTGGCTGGGTCAATCCCCAGCGGCGATTCACGGCCAGCCGATTGAGCGGGTGATGGCGGCAGCTTATTATCAAACGGTTCAACCCTACGTAGAAGCTGCGCTGGCGGGTGAGCAGGTGAGCTATGAAAGTGACTTGGCCTTTAAAGACGGACGCCTACATGCGGTGAGCGTGGCCTATATCCCCCATGTTGAAACCGATGGCGATGGTAAGGCTCAGGTGAAAGGCT
>JBAUIB010000075.1:0-26634 GCA_049680585.1 Phormidesmis sp. | reverse complement strand
GAGGCAACGGCTGATGCGAGCAGAGGGGCAAGCTCACTGCGCAGTGGCGGCACTAGGCGGGAGGCGAAAATGCGATCGCGCACTCCCACAGGCGTTTCGACCTGCTGGCCAAAAAGAGCGATCGCATCAGGCGTAAAAAACTCACTCACAGGCCAACCTTGTTCTTTTGCCAAAGCCCACGTCGTGCGCGACCAAATGCATCGCATCGCTGCCGCCATCCGCCCGCTCAGCTTCAGCAAATATGGATTGAGATAGCTGATGTTGTAGGCCACGCTGGGCTGAAAATCGTCTGCAACCAGCGATCGCACCGTTCGAGTTCCTTCAAAATCTTGCAGATGCGCCGCCAAATACACCAGCAGTGGTGAAGACACACAGTCTGAGCGCAGTACCTGCTGCTGGTAGTTGAGTGAAACGCGCTCACCGTCTACACCCGACAGCATTTGAGGAAACTGCCGCAGCGCTAACAAACCATCTGCAACCGCCTGCGCATTGCGAGCCAGCGACAGCGGACTGTAAGACATCAACGGTTCAGATGGCCCTGCGCCTGGCAACCAAGGCACCAACGTTGCATAGCCCGAATGCGCCCAGCGCCCGGTCAAGTAGCCGCGCGTATCTTGCCAGCTATCGGCCCCCTTATCGACAAATGGCCACCGCCGAAAGTCCATCGCCGGATCGCCCAAGCCGTGGCACCACAGCGTGACTGGCCAGCCTTCTATGGGGGCTTGCCCCGCTGGCACAAATAGCTTGGCTGCAATTTGGCTACCGCCTGACGCTGAGCTGTAGTAGGTCAAATAGTAGACATCTGCTGAACGTAGGGACGTATCGGGCGATCGCACCGTCCCCAGCTTTTTGACAGATAGCAGCTTACCCGCTGGGTCAACCGCCGTCTCAACAGTCTGATCTAAAGGCATAGAAAGAATCATAGGTTCATCATGAATAGGTCAATAGGTCTACTGGTCTTTTAGAAATTCATCCTGCAACTTCAGCTAAAGCCTCTGGCGGTAGTGCATACGACTTGCCCACCAGCGACTCATCATCCGGCATCACCTCAGGAAAACAAATGCCCTGAAGGGCCTGCACCGCAAATATCTCTTCTACCCCCGACTCAAACTCAAGCTGCGCCACAGTTTGCCCAGTGTCAATATTCACCACCCAAACCCCGCAAGTCCTCTCCTCCAATCGCTCCGTCAACGGCAGACCGCTAAACGTCGCGCTTTCTCTCACCTGCGAGAGGCCAATAAACGCCAGCGGCCCGACAAAATCAACCCCTCGGGTAAATCCAGGACACTGCACAACTGTCTCTAGCTGCCCCGTCTTTGGATCAACCGTCGCCAAACTGCCCTGCCCTGATTCGAGCACCCACAGGCGATCTCGGTACCAGCGCGGCGAGTGTGGCATGGAAATATTCTGAGCAATTACCTCTTCGCTCTCAATCTCCATCAACAGTCCTCCACTGGCTTTGTTGTCACGCCACCCTTGGGCCTTGTCACTGCGTCCCAGCGCACTCACATATCGCGGTCGATCGGCAACAACAGCCAGACCATTCAAATGGCAGCGATCTTCTGGCGCGTAGGCGCTGACAAACGGCGGTCGCCAGCGCGGCCTGAAGCTGTAGGCCATATCGAGCGTGCATAGGCAGGAAAAGCGCGTGTTGACAAACCAAAGCTCATCGGCTGCCCAGGCCATCTCATGAATGTCGATATTACCCGTAACGTGACTGTTACGAGGAAGATAGCAAGCATCATGCCGGTTCGGTGGCTCCAGGTTTGGCGTCACCGCAGGCATGTTGTACAGCTCGTGAATGTGAAAAGCGGTGCCGACGGCGAGGCGAGTCTGATTAGCGGCGAGGCCCATTGCCTTTTGAAAGCTGCGAAAATGAACATTGAGATTGCCCTGATCGGCTCGCAAAATCATCAGCTTACCGGCCTGATAGGTCGAGACCAGTAAGCTGATTTGATATTGAGCCAGCAGCGTCTGAAAGTTGGCAGAAGCGGATATCTTTAGTTGGGAATCGATGATTGACATACCACGCTTGAGGGTGAAATAGTTCCCGTAATCGTACCGTTGTCAGTACATTTCACGTCATCACCCGCCGCCTGAACAATATTATTAGAGAACGCCAGATCGCCATTGACGATACTATCAACGACCAAATTACTAAAGTCAATACCGTCATCTTCTATAGAGGTCAGTAAGTTATTCGAGAGCGAAACTGAGCCCGCAACCTCATCTAGATTCACAATCAACACACTGTCATCGACCGATGTGACGCCATTCTCTGTGACTGTAATATCGCCGATAATCATAGCGCCTGCCCCCTCTGTTGTAGGAAAGCTAGGGCCAATAAACCCACTATCCGTACTGTTATTAACGACAGCAATACCATACTCACTAGAGTCTATGGCGGTATTACCGCTAATAGTAATTCCCCCTTCAATCGTGCTAGGCCCGTAGCTGTAGGAATTGTTGCCGACTGCAATTCCCACTGTTCCAAAATCTCCTGGAGAGGGGATGGGTGAACCACTAAAGCTTGTGTCTGCTCCGCTCACAACAATCTCTGCATTGTTGGCAATCGTCACCCCGCCTTCGATTGTGCCTTCAGAGTTAATAACAGTGATACCAACGGTTGAGGTTTCCTCATCGCCAGTCACACGGACAGGTCCATTTTCGTTAATATTGACTCCGCCTGCGATTCTACTTCCCTGGCCGTTAAAGACGCCAATGCCCACTGAACTGTTACCAGGAAAGAAAGATCTTCTAGAGCCGTTGCCTGCTACGTTGATATCAGTATTGCCAGTAATCGTAATGCCACCCTCAAGTCCGGGCTCTATCTCTCTAGCGTCATCAGCGCTACCAGGGCCATAGCTGTAGTTAATAACGCCAATACCCACAGATTGAGCGTTGACGGTGTTGCCACTAATGGTAATGCGATCGCCGACGCGGCTACCCGCTGAAATGACGGTGACACCAGCTGAGGGGGCAGTCTCTGTGCCTTCAGTGCCAATCGTATTGTCGCTAATAGTAAGCTTACCCTCTAGCTCACTGTAGCTGTAGCCAGCCGCGATCCCAGTTGCACTAGCGTCAACAACGTTACCGCTAATAACAACGTCGCCATCGACGTTACTTTCTCGGCTAGAAAAAGAAATTCCGTTGCTATACCTATCATCACTATCAACAGTGTTATCAGTGGTAACAGTGTTTCCACTGATGGTGAGATTGCCTATACGCGCTGAGCTGTATGCATCGATCTGAATACCGCTCCCACCGACAACGTTATCGCTGATAACAGTATTGCCTGTGAGCGTAGCCTCATAAGTGTTCACGCCAATACCGGCCTGCTCTCCAGTGACGCTATTGCCGCTGATGGTGACGCCGCCTGCCGTTTCCGACCCCTCACTGGCGACCTCGATACCGTTACCTGCGGTAGTCACCACGTTATCGCGGATAATTACCTCACCGAGAGAGTTATCGGCAAAAATGCCGCCATTGATCTCTTCGGAGGTGTCCTCCGTGTCTTCTGTAGTACTTTCTGTAGTACCTTCTGTAGTCGCGGCAATGGCGTCTTCAACCGTGAAACCAGACAGTACAGTTGGACTATCAGCACTGCTATTTAGAGCAACTGCTCCCGATATCAGCGGAAACTCACCGCTGCCTGAAAAGGGAAGCTGGATTTGTGTAGAGCCGCTGTAGGCGTCAACAAACTGCTCTGGCCCGCTTGAAAGTAGCTGGATGCCACCCGGCAATGTAAAGGGACCAGAGAGTGTTGCACTATCGGTGACATAAACAATACCGTTGCCGTCAGTCGGAGCGGTTGCGATCGCCCCTTCTAAGTCTCCGTATGGCGCTTCAAACGTGCCGTCACCGCTAACGCCTTCCACCACATGATTAAAGAACCACGGCTGTCCGGTCGCCGGATTGGTTACAGGGCCAGCCGTAATCGCATCTGACTCAATTTCTTCTACGGCAGCTTCGCGCTGCCGGTCCACCACAATGTGACCATCGCGTCCGATAGATTCGCCAAGGCGCGATCGCACCCTATCGACTTCACCACTCGCCGTCCGCGCAGACCGCCTTTGGGGTAGCACCGCGCCGATGTTGAAGCGAACATTCGTGCCAAAGATGTCATCGTTCTGAACCGCTAGGCCCGTCCGTAAATAATTTGTCGGCTCTGCTTGCAGCCGCACTCGCCAACCGAGTGAGCCCCCGACAGCCGGACCATCGTAATAGTACAGTCCGCCATAGCCACGCAGCGCTCCCTGTTCACCGATATCGAGTAGCTTGCTGCCCACCTCTAGATCGAAGCCGCCGAGCGCCGCCTCATAGTCACGGATGTCTGCCTGTCGTGGCGTGCTGGTTGCCGTCAGCAAATTACCGACGAAGGCCAGATCAGAAATCTGTGTGCCTGCATCGACGGTATTGCTGTTGACTAAGGCGCGGCGATCGCCCAGCGGCAAATAGCCGTTCAACCGCACATCCCAGTTTTCACCCAGCGTTTCTAATCCGACGCCGAGCTGATCAAAGCTCGCGGCGTTGGTGCCGCGCTTGTCAAAGGCCAGATAGCCGCCGTATATTCTTTCATCGCTAGGAACAAAGTGGCGGTAGCCCAGCTGAAGATTAGTGCCTAAGTTGGCATCTGTATCAAAAGAAAGCTGACCCTGAAAAAAGACCAAGTCGCTACCAACTTTCTGCCAGATAGGAACGAAGCTCTCAAACTGAGTAAACGGCTCAGCGCCCCCACTCGCACTGTCAAAATCCAGGCCAAAACGGGGGCGAACAACATTTTGAGTGGCTGCTGCTGCCTCATCAGCCCTTGCGCTAGGCGCAGCAGACAGAAGAGTCACCAATAATGTGGCGATGTAGGTCAACCAAACAGAAAGTTTCATAAAGCAGCAGTCACTAGCGAACAACACATCAGGCTTTTTCAATCTGCCCAAAATGCGATCGCTAGTTGGCTTCGCTTCAAATGCTGTCGAAAATTTCCGTGTATTTTCTAGGTGATAGAGTGCGCCTTCTATACTGATATCTTGTTGGTGTTAATCACCCTTGTGGTTCAACGAGAGCGACGCTGGTAGTACACCGTCTGCCCCTCATTTGGCACAAATATACAGTTTCTCGCCGAACGCCATAGACTAGAGAAAATAGGCGCTTTAGACTCGCGATAATAGTCTCCTAAGATCGGCTTGATGGCCTCAGTCGCCTCTTTGAGATGATAGTGAGGCATCCCTAGAAAAATGTGGTGGGCGACATGCGTGCCGATGTTGTGGTGAATGCTGTTGAAGATGCCATAGTCGCGATCAATCGTAGATAGCGCGCCTCGGAGAAAATACCAGCTGTCGTTGCGGTACCAAGGAATGTCATCTTCGGTGTGATGCAAAAAAGTGACGAGATCCAACCATACGACAAACACCAAATAAGGCATAACGTAATAGTTCAACAAGAACAACGGCCCAAATGCAAAGCCAACCCAAACTAACAGCGCAATCATTAGGCTCCAGCAAATAGTACTGGTCAGCACAGCCCACTTCTCAGACGGGCGAAAAAGCGGACTGCTAGGCAAAAAGTGAGATCCTTTGCGACCCGGAGAGCGCACAAACAGATATAGCGGATAGGCCAGTAAAAACAAGCTGAAACGAACCGCCTTTGCCACGTCGCTCATTTCGTCATAGGTCTCTTCAGAAAGGGGATACCAGCTTTCGTCAGTGTCTAAATTAGCGGTGTTGGCGTGATGGGTGCGATGGCTGATGCGCCAGCCGTGGTAAGGCACCAAAATCGGCGTGTGACTGAGGTGACCCATCAGACTGTTGAGCCATTTGTGCTGAGAGAATGAGCCGTGGCCGCAGTCATGACCGACTACAAACAAAGCCCAAAACATCGTGCCTTGCGCTAGCCAGAACAGCGGAAAGAACAGCCAGCTATTGAGACTATATGCCAGCCAATAGAGCCCGGTAATAATGCCGATATCGAGAAAAAAGTAAGCAAGCGATCGCCCCACCGAAGGCTGGAAACAATGGTCAGGGATAGCGTCTTTAAGATCCTTAAGCGTGAAGGGAAGCGCTTGCTTCGCGAGAGAAGGATCTACAGAAGAGTCTGTTGGCCGGGTACTTAGTTGCACGTATTACCTGTTTGTATTGACAAATGATCCAGCTGTCAACGCAGATACGCTTGTGATCTACGCCAAAGCCTTAAGGATAGATTTACAAACCTTTACAATACTACAGTTTGTCCCGATAACAGCAGTCATTTTGAGCTTTTGACTCGGCGATGGCTCATAAAACCCTCGCCCGCCTCGATTTCTCTCTCAGACTTGTCGATTTTGCCGAAAGGCAAGTAAATTCTTTAGATGCAGTCACAGTAGCCAGGATGACGAACTCAATCGCTCATACTGCGTTAAGCTTTAACCCCATTCTCTGTTTTTGTGATCTCTTTTCTTAAGTTTTTGGTTTTCTTTGTTCTTTAGAGGACTTCACTGTTTATGAACGCTTTCGCAACCGCACAGCGCGTCTGCTTTACAACCCATATTGCCTCACTGATCTTTGGTTTAGCTGGGCTGTTGCTAGTATTACCCCATCCAGAGTTTATTCTGGCCCTGCCTGAGATGGGTCGCACTGCTTTTAGCCTGTCTATGGTGGGCGGCGGTGCAGTTTATATGATTTCTGGAGCAGCAGCGGTGGCGATCTATGCCTACCGGTATTTGGGACTGTGGCATACCGCCAGTTTTATGATTCCGGCGCTAGCAGTTTCGCTGGGCGCAGAGCTGCTGGGGACCAGCACAGGCTTTCCTTTTGGTCAGTATCACTATCTATCGGGGCTGGGGTATAAAATTGCGGGGCTGGTTCCGTTCACGATCCCGCTGTCCTGGTTTTATCTTGGCTTTAGTGCATATATCACGGCCTACATGGGCTTTAGAGCAATTACAAAAAGCTGGCTGGCTGAGGTGGGGGCGATCGCATTTGGGGCGCTTCTGCTCACCGCTTGGGACTTTGTTCTAGATCCGGCGATGAGCCAAACTACGATGCCCTTTTGGTCCTGGGACCAGCCCGGTGCCTTTTTCGGCATGCCCTATCAAAATTTTATCGGCTGGTTTGCAACGGGCGTCGTGTATATGGCGATCGCTACTCTTCTCTGGCGCGCTAAGCCCAAACAACTGCCCGCCCTGCCCACGCAGCTACCGTTGGCCTTGCCGCTGGGGATCTATCTGAGTAACTTTGCCTTTGCCGCGCTGATCAGCATTGATGGCAAAATTTATCCGCCCATCTTGCTAGGGGTGTGGCTAGGGGTGCTGCCGATTCTTTGGTTTTATCAACTGGCCGCTCAGCAGAGCGATAATGCCCCCTTACAGTGGCCGCGTCGCGTTGGCGGATTTGCCTTGGCTCAAAAGACCTCTGCTGAAGCCCCGGAATGAGTTTGAGTTCAATGGAATGGGCTGCTGGACCGCTGCCGCTAGCGCTCCTGACGCTACAGCTTCCGTTTACAGCGATCTTGCTCTCTCGGTTGCTCAGCGGTGCGAGCCGCCAGCCGCCCATCTCTGCGCCATCTGCTTCAGCCAGTGACGTAACTACAGGTGGAACAACTGGCGAAGCAGGATCTGTAAGCATCATCGTGCCGACACTAAATGAGGTGCATCGCATTGCGCCCTGCTTACAAGGACTGATCCAACAGGGCTCTCAAGTCAGAGAGATTCTGGTTGTAGACAGCCGCTCTACGGATGGCACACCTGCTAAAGTTAGCGCGATCGCTCAGCAGGACAGCCGTATTCGCCTGATTACAGATGAGCCCCTGCCGCCACAGTGGGTGGGTCGCCCGTGGGCGCTGCACTCGGGCTATCTGGCTAGCTCGCCTAAAAGTAAGTGGATCCTAGGGATAGATGCCGATACGGAGCCTCAGCCGGACCTGGTTGCGGCTATTCTGGCGCAGGCAGAGCAGCAGGGCTATGACTTGGTTTCACTGTCCCCGCGCTTCCGACTGAAATCAGCTGGAGAATGGTGGCTACAGCCGGCGCTGTTGATGACGTTGATCTATCGGTTTGACTCGGCAGGGGTGGCGAATTCTGCACCAGAGCGAGTCATGGCAAACGGTCAGTGCTTTCTCTGTCGGCGGGCACTGCTAGAGACGCTAGATGGCTATCGCTGTGCGGCGGATTCTTTTTGTGATGATGTGTCGCTGGCTAGAGTCGCGGCGGCGGCGGGCTTCAAGGTGGGCTTTTTAGATGGTGCCAAGGTCATTAGCGTTCGGATGTATGAGGGGCTAAAAGAAACGTGGCAAGGCTGGGGGCGATCGCTTGATCTCAAAGATGCGGCGAGCGCTGGCCAGCTCTGGGGCGATCTTGCCCTACTTGTGAGCGTTCAGGCCCTGCCCCTATTCGCTGTGCTGGCGCTGCTGCCAGTGGCGATCGCAGGTCATCACAGCCCTATGCTCCAGTTAGCGCTGGGGCTAAATCTGTTTTTATGGCTGGTGCGCTGGGGAATGCAGGGCGCGATCGCCACCTCCTATCATCGCGCTGACGATGCCGCCGGGCAGTTCTTATCACCCGCGCAGTGCTTTTGGCTATCGCCCCTAGCCGATCCTTTAGCCGTTTTACGAATTTTGCTCTCTTCTTTGCAAACTCGCATTCAGTGGCGAGGCCGCACCTATCAAAAGAGTCAAAAGAGTACCGAACGAGGCCCTGCTAAGCACTAGCGAGTTGACACTGGCACTAGCTCGACAGACACCGGGGCTCCGACCATGAGCTCAATCTCTTTGTTTTGGTGTCTGATGGCTAGCTGCGTTCCATCCTTTAAAAGATAGGTTGCAGCTTCGCGTTGAATTTCCACGCTTAAAAGCTGACCTCGGACAGTAATAGAGAACTGTAATCGGTTCATTTCTATCGGAAGATGGGGATTAAAAGAAATTTCCCCATCGTAATCGCGCAAGCCGCCAAACCCATAGACCATCACCATCCAGCTTCCCCCCATTGAGGCGATATGGCAGCCATCCTTCACGTTGCCCGACAAATTTCCCAGATCCATGATGATCGCGTAGGTAGCATAGGTAAATGCCTTTTCAACATCGTCAATTTCCGAGGCAACAATACTTTGAATACAAACCGATAGAGAAGAATCACCCGTTGTTAAAGCGTCATAGTATTCAAAGTTTCGCTTTTTCTGATCGAAAGCAAACTCATTGCCTAGCAAAAACATCGCTAGGACCAGATCCGCTTGCTTGATCACCTGATGCCGGTAAATAAACAAAGGATGGAAGTGCAGCAGCAGCGGATACTTATGAGAAGGCGTATTCTCAAAGTCCCAAATTTTTTCATCCAGGAAACCATCATGCTGGAGATGGATCTGGAGCCTTTCATCGAAGGGGAGATACATGTGGTCCGCAGCCTTTTGCCACTGCATCATTTCGCTCACATCTAAGTCAGTGTCATGGGCGAGTGCCTCAAAGCGCTCTGGCTGGGTCTCTTTTAATCGGGTTAAGGTTGAAACCGCATAGCGCAAATTCTCACGCGCCATTAGATTTGTATACAAATTATCGTTAACCACGGTGTTGTACTCATCGGGGCCAGTGACGCCGTGAATGCAGAACTGACCGTCGCGCCGCTGGCAGAAAAACCCCAAATCGCGCCATAACCGGGCCGTTTCGATCAGAATTTCTGCACCTTCACGATAGAGAAAGGCTTCATCACCGGTCACTTCTACGTATTTTTTGAGGCCAAAGACGATATCGGCATTGATATGGTACTGAGCTGTACCCGCCGCATAGTAGGCAGAAGATTCTTCGCCGTTAATGGTACGCCAGGGAAAGAGCGCGCCTTTTTGGCTGACCATGCGCGCGCGCTGCCGGGCTTTATCCAACAGGTTGTATCGAAACTTCAAGAGGTTTTTAGCGAGCTGCGGCTGGGTATAGCTCAAAAACGGCAGAACGTATATTTCAGTGTCCCAGAAGTAGTGCCCTTCATAGCCCTGACCAGTGAGTCCTTTTGCTGGAAGGCCGAGTCCATCGGTTCGACTTGCCGCTTGCAGGATGTGAAACAGGCTAAATCGGATAGCTTGCTGCAGGGCATCTACTTTGTTATCACAGTGAGGATTGCCGTCAATTTGCACGTCGCTGCGCGCCCAAAAGGCATCTAGATATTGTTGCTGGTTAACTTGGAGCGCTTCAAATCCTTGTTCTATCGCCCGATCTAGCGTTCTTTCTGCGCGCGATCGCAGCTCTTTGGCCGGGGCCGCATGAGCCGTATGGTAAGTCATATACTTCGCCATCTGAATGGGCACACCGGCCTGCGCCTGCACAGAAAACACAATCACGCCAGTATCATCGCCGCATTCTCGGCTGCTGGAGTTAGGACAATCTGTGACGAGCGTATGGTCAACCCCACAGGCGAGCGTCATTTTACTTTCACGCGTTTGCTGAGCGAGCACGAGGCGATAGCCAAACACATCACAAGATTGTGGCAGTAGCACTCGACTAGCAAATTCTCTCGAACGCCGGGGGTCATTGTACGGGGCGGGTGTTTTGCCGCTTTGCACGCTGGGGTCGTAGTGGATTTTTGAAACTATCTCGACGGCAGCATCAGCATTTAAGACGGTGACTTCGTATGAGATAGCGGCCAAATGCCGGTACTCAAATGACACCAATCGACAAGATTTAATCGAGATTTGTTTGCCTGTCGGCGTTTCCCACAGCACCTCTCGTTCGAGAATGCCCGCTCGCATGTCTAGCACCCGCCGGTAGTTCAACAGATTAGCGCTCAATAGCGTAAATGGCTCATCGTCCACATAGAGCTGAATGATCGTGCTGTCTGGCACATTTAGAATGGTTTGCCCGGTCTTCGCAAATCCGTAGGCTTCCTCAGGATAGATAATTGGCCAGAGCTCGTGAAATCCATTTACATAGGTGCCGCTATGGTGGGCGGGTGTGCCCTCTTCAAAACTGCCGCGAATACCGAGATAGCCATTGCTTAGGGCGTAGAGTGTCTCTAGCTGGCCTAAAAACCGAGGGTAAAATTGTCTCTCTTCCAATCGCCAGGGGTGAGTGGGATAGATATGCTCGGGCAAGTTAATCGGTTCACGGTGAAGCATGTCTTCGCTCTATTTAGTTGGGTTTAAGCTTAGTTTGTTTTAAGCAGCTCTCTGAGGTCGCGAACGACCACATCTGCCCCGTTTTCGCTCAGGGCTTTCTCGTTGTTTCCCCTGTCTACGCCCACTACCCAGCCAAAATGGCCGTTGCGGCCCGCTTGCACACCAGCGATCGCATCTTCGAAAATCACTGTCTTGGACGGTGTAGCGCCTAGCTGAGCAGCCGCTTCTAGAAAGGTATCAGGCGCAGGTTTTCCGGGTAGCTGACGTTGTTCGGCCAATCGCCCATCCATGATGCTATCGAACAAATGGATGATGTTAGCCACTTTCAAAACCTCCCTGCAGTTACGACTAGACGACACCACCGCTAGCTTTATGTCCTGGGCTCGCAAGGCGTGAACCAACACCAGCGCACCCGGATAAGGCTCAATTCCTTCTTCGTGGAGTATCTCGGCAAAATAGCTGTCCTTACCATTGCCCAAACCGCAGACGCTCGTCTTGTTAGGCGGCGAGCTTGGATCTCCATAAGGAAGCTGAATCCCCCGAGAGTCGAGAAAGCTTTCCACACCAGGATAGCGAGGCTTGCCATCAACATACGGCAAGTAGTCACGCTCAAGATCAAACGCCTCGAAGGCTGTACCTGTTGCTTGGGCATGGTGCCGGAGAAAATCGTCAAATACGCGCTTCCAGCAGGCCGCATGAATTTTGGCTGTAGGCGTCAGCACACCATCGAGATCAAACAGTACGGCCTCGAACTGGGTGAAAGCAGAGGAATCACGCACAGACTTTTCCTCCTTTTTCAAGATTTTAAGATATTTGAAAGAGTACAAAGGTTCATTTTCAAGCTGCCTGTCTAGACCGCATTAGGCACTGTAGACATCCATTTCATTAAGACAAGCAGCGTGCTGACTCCAGCTGCGAACAGCAGCAGCGCCCCCCAGCCTGTTGGGTCCTGCCGAATCTTTTGCCACCAATATGAAAGGATGTTGAGGATCATTGTTGTTGTCCTTGCTAGTTTGTTATTGCTATTTTTTAAGGGAAGACCCCTTATCTTTTAATCCTGTTTAACATGACTAAACTGACTGTTCTTACAGGCTTCTCGCACCGTAGTTTCAGCCAGAACGAGAAGGGGCGTCATTGTGGAAAAGTGCCGCTTTTTTGTATATCATTGATGCTAGATCACATCGTCTACAGCAATCAGCAATTTTTACGTTTCGTGAGGTTTCCTAGAGCAATCACAATTTTTGTTGTGGTGAGGCCCTTTGACGACAAGCATCGCTGTGATTACAATAGTAATAACGTGATAAGGAACAGCGCAATGCAAATCAAGCTCCGGAAAGTGGGTAATTCGGTTGGAACCACCTTTCCTAAGGAAATTCTAGATAAATTTAATTTGAGAGAAGGGGATGCATTGACACTCGTTGTGCTGGAGGATGGGCTCAAGCTGATTGCCTACGATCCTGAGTTTGAGAAAGTGATGGCAGCTTATAAGCAAGGCGCCTCTCAATACCGCAATGCCATGAGAGAATTAGCAGATGGCTGAACCCATTTGGATTACCTTAGTCATGGCGCAGGTAATTCATGATGACCAAATTGCTTCCCACGGTGGCGCTTATGGGTTACGTGATGAAGGATTACTCTCTAGTGCTCTTGCCCGTGCGCGAAATCAATATGGATATAAGAAGGTAGATTTATATCAGCTAGCGGCGGCCTATGGCTATGGGATTGTAAGAAATCATCCTTTTGTTGATGGGAATAAACGAACTGCGTTTCAGATAATGTATGCGTTCCTCAAGGTGAATGGCTGCGATCTCAATGTTCCAGAGCCGGAAGTGGTGTTGATGATGCAGGCACTGGCAGCAGGTGATGCTAATGAAAAACCGTTGGTCCAGTGGATGAAGCAGTATTCTTAAGGTCATCAAAGATGACCCGTAAATGAAGTTGCTGCGGGTTGAGGTCAATGACACTGGCTATGAGCCAGATATTACTGTTGTAGATGAGAATGAGATTTCATGCGAACCTAGATGGGAGCGAGAGTCGATCATTACATTAGGTCAGTCGATCCAACTTGTCGTCGAAGTTGTTTCAACTAACTGGCGCGATGATTATCTAGTCAAACTAGGAGATTATGAAGCATTAGGTATTCAGGAATATTGGATTGTCGATTATTTAGGGCTGGGCGGTCGGCGCTATATTGGCACACCCAAACAGCCTGCATTTACGGCTTGCTCTTTAATAGAGGGCGAATATGAGCTACAGCAGTTTCGTGGAGATGCCCCGATTATTTCGCCTACGTTTCCCGAGTTTCCTTTAACGGTTAATCAGATTTTTAATCTAGAGGGATGATTGATCAGACGCGGCTAAGGTTTGCGATCGCTATTAGGGAAGCACTTTCAAATAGAGTACCAGCTATAATCAATGCTATGACTTTCTGAGGCCAGCCGATGCGCGTTGCGGTAGAGGCCGAAGAAGCGAGCCTTTGGAGATAACTCTCTCTAGTTTCTACAGTTTGAATCTTACAAATGGCTTCCATCAGTCAGAACCTCTCATTGCTCCTAATGGCGCACAACATGGAAACAGCGGTCGCGCCAAAAACGGAACGCTAATGTTCATCTTTTTCCTCTTACACGGTGCGATCGCACCGTACATAAATCAATGCTCCCTTCCTATCAATATGCTTTCTCAACGCCTCATTCGTAATCGTCGGGTACGCCACAAAATCAAAAAAGAACGGCAAATAGGTATCTTCTTCAATATCGAACTTCAGCCTAGCCGCCAAAGTAGCCGACACACCCTTCCCTTTCAGCGCAATATCTACATCTGACGCCATTTTATAATTGCCCATCGCCCGAGAGCCAAACAAAATCGCTGACTCTACCCTCTCATACCTGGCAATGAAGCTCACAATTTCCTGTAGCTGCTGAGCCGAAAGACCATACCTCATAGCTTTTTTTCAAGGTTGAATAGAGCGATCGCACCAAAGGATAAAAAACACCACAGATAAACAGAATAGTCTCCTGCAAAACAACTGAATTATAAACATGGCTGGTCATATTACGCTGAGCGATCGCCGACATCCAGCTTTCCGCATCCACAATCAGCTCTGCTCGAAACGCAACTCTTATCGTTTGTTTACTGTTGCCCAACCCTCCGTATCCCTCATGTTCTAAATAATCTTTCATCGTTTTCCAGGCAATTTCAAACGTAAACTCAAAAGCCTGAACCAACGCAATTTGAATAATCTCATCATCAGGAGCGCTTTGATACCGCTCAAACACTCTAGAAAATGTTGCAAACGCATCCTCAAAATTCTGAAACCGCTGAACCCAGCGCATATCGCTATTCATCACCTAAGGCTTGCTCCCATGAATATCACTCTGATGCATCTGGTAGGCTGTCTGTAGCTGTACGCTGTGCAAGTTCAGTAAATCGCCTTTCTATCCATTTCACTGACTCAAGCCCGTACCAGCGTCAGCACCGTAATCTCTGGCGGGCAAAAGAAACGCCCTGGGAAGTACGTTCCCAGCCCACGATTGACGTATAGCCAGTTGTTGTTTACCCGATGTAATCCCTGTCCCCACTCCCAATGGCGCACAACGTGAAAACATCTGTCGCTCAAAAACGGAATGCTATTGCGAATGGGCCGAGGTACCCGCTGACGCAGGCGCTTCCACACTAAAGGACCAGAGCCTAAGCCGGGAATATTGATCTGGCCGCCGTGGGTATGTCCCGAAAGCTGTAAGTCTACTCGCCGCCCGGCTAAATTTTCGGCGGTATCTGGATTGTGAGAGAGTACTAGGCGCGGCAGGCTCAGATCTAGCCGGTCTAAGACGTTTGGATCGAACTCTTTAGACCAGTAGTCGGCAAAGCCCACCACCGGGAAATCAGGCCCCATCGGTGTAGCAATTTCATTCCACAGCACCTGAATATCTGCCCGCTCCAGCGCCTGCGTGACGGTGCTGCGTGCGTCTATGTGCTGAATGTCGTGATTGCCGAGGACCGCAACCATCCCATAGCGGCTAGGCAACCCTTTTATCCGGCGAGTCAGCTCGTGAATGGGAGTTGGATCATCTGTGACAAAATCACCCGTCAGCGCAATCAGATCAGGGCGAATGGTTTGAATGCGATCAATCACCTGAGCCAGCAGGGCATCGGAGAGCCGCAGTCCGTCAAAGTGAAAATCGGAAAGCTGCACGATAACGCTTCCCACCAGCCGCTCGGGCAAATTGTGAATGGGAATGGCGTGCTCTTCTACCGATAGTTTGCCTGACAAAAGCCGATGCATACGCGGTTCCAATGACGGCTATAAAAGCTAACTGCAAGCTACCATTTTAGTCGAGCTGACCAAGGTCTTGCAGACTACTCTCTGGGCAAAGGGCTTAGAAAGAGAGTGCTTACTCGCTATAGCCAGAGGCTACCAGCATAGTGCCAATGCCCATGTCTGAGAAGATTTCGAGCAGCAGCGAATGAGGCATGCGCCCATCTAGAATATGGGCGGCACGGACGCCTTGAGCGAGCGATCGCACACAGCAAGTGACTTTAGGAATCATCCCGCCTGAAACCGTACCATCTTCCATCAGCGCTCTAGCCTGATAGATATCTAGCTTGTTAATCAGGGTGCTGGGATCTTTAAAGTCTTTCATCAGCCCTGGGGTATCGGTGAGCAAAATCAGCTTTTCCGCATTGAGGGCAGCGGCCAGCTCGCCTGCGACCGTATCGGCATTGATATTGTAAGCCTGCCCCGTCTCATCAGCGGCCACGCTAGAAATCACTGGAATGTAGCCGCTGGTCACCAAAGAGCCCACCAGATCTGGACGTACCTGACTGACTTCGCCAACAAAGCCGACACCCGATTCAGCCGACTGAGGTCTCGCTTTGATCAAGTTACCGTCTTTGCCGCATAGGCCGACAGCCGCACCGCCCGCTTGGTTAATCAGCGACACAATCTCTTTGTTCACCCGGCCCACCAGCACCATCTCTACTACGTCCATTGTTTGGGCGTCGGTTACTCTAAGACCATCTTTAAACTGAGGCTCAATGTTGAGCTTAGTCAGCCAGGTATTAATTTCGGGGCCACCCCCGTGGACCAGCACGGGGTGAATGCCCACGCTGGCCATAAAGACGATATCGCGAATGACTTTGGCCTTAAGTCCGCTGTCTTTCATCGCCGCGCCACCGTATTTAACGACGACCGTACGGCCCTGAAATTTCTGAATATAGGGGAGGGCCTCACTGAGCACACGCACCCTTTCAGCTTCGGCCTGCCGAAAGTATTCGCTCTGGTATTCGCTCTGGTATTCGCTCGGGGGGCTGGAACTAGACGAAGCGGACATAGGGCTGTTCTAGGCTTATCGTTCTAAGCTTATGTAAAAAGGGCTTTGATGGAGTATATCAACAAATATTCAGCTCTCTTCGCTTACAGGCAGGTTAATGGCGGACGGGTTAATGGCGGACGGATCAATGGCGGACGGATTGATAGACGGTTGGCTAACGATGACTTGTCCGGCTGATAGCTTGGGATCAAGGCGGATACTGTGCTGGAGCGCTTCTAAAATGCGATCGCACGTCTTCCCAACTGAGCGCCCTTCATAAGCAATTCGCAGATCGGCCTGAGCATACTGCGCTTCCCGATTGGCCATCAGCGATTCTAGTTTCGAGCTGAGGTCGGTGTTGGCCAGCAGAGGACGGCTGCTATCGCCCGATAGTCGAGAGACCAGCACTGGCACAGGGACATCTAGCCAGATCACGACGCCATGTCGCAAATAGCTCCAATTCATAGGCTGAGTCACAACGCCGCCGCCAGTGGCTACCACCAGGCGAGTGTGGGCCGATACATCCGCGAGCACCTGGCTTTCTAGCTGACGAAAAACCGCTTCGCCTTCACTGGCAAACAGCTCGGTAATTGGCTGGCCAGTCGTTTGCTCAATCAGCGCATCAGTATCTAAAAAGCGGTAGCCCAGGCGATTGGCAAGCTTCCGGCCAATGGTCGTTTTGCCAGCTCCCATCATGCCGATGAGATACAGATTGGTTTTCTTAAGAAAGTCGGCGCTAGTGGTGTTGGTAGCAGCAGTCATGGGTGAGGCTTAGGGGGACGTTCTGGTCTTGCTTATTATGTCAGTCCTGGTGAGTGATTTGGCTGCGCGCGATCTGGTTGTGAGCGGTCTGGTTGTGAGCGGTCTGGTTGCGCGCGATCTAGCAGAGCGAGCCAAAGCTGCCTTTCCCCCCCTGGCGCACTGTAAAACAACAGATCAATCAGCAATCGTAGAGACAGATGGGTCAAAATAGCCGTGTCTGAGACGGGATCAGCCATGCGATCACAATACATATTGTTGAAGTTATCAAGATAATCGCCCAGCACCGCTGCATGGTGAGGGGGCTTATCCTGCGCGCTTAGCTGCTCTAGCTTAGCCACAGCCTGGCGAATTTGATCGCGATAGCCGGTTGCTAAGTGACAGACCACCAGCACCAGCGCTCTAGCTTCTTCAATATCTAGCTTTTTGCGGCCCTGACCTTTGCGCAGCGGACTCGACTGCCGCAGCCGCCATAGACCCACACGATCAGAGAGCGTTGTGTGAAGCCGGAGCTCCTTAGCCGCAGATAGAACAGCATCAGAGCCAATGTTGGTCAGCGCTTCTATAGCCATTAGCACCAAATCTAGCTGCGCCTTGATGCTGCTAAGCTGGGTAGCCGATAGCGTCACATCCTCTAAAGGCACATCTGCTGTCCCCACTCAGGGATAGGGGCGGCAGCTCGCTGCAAAGCTTGTCGATTGGTGGAGCGAGCGAGCGTACTGGGCGCGCAGGTAAACTCTTCGACGCTCGCTTGATCCGCGTCACCGCGAGCGGGGAAATAGCCGAAGGTTCTCTCAGCGCCAGCCTCAACCGCACCAAAGGCGATCGCACCTAGCGTACTACAGCCTTGAATCATCTCTCGGCTCACTGTCGTCAGTAGCCGAGGCGAGCCAATGACCGAAGCGGACGCTGGGCCAGTCAACGCCACACTCAGCCCATTGGGGCGACCCGCAGGGAAGGTTTGATATCGCCCATTGAAGTCTAGGGCGCTGACCAAAACGCCGATTTCTCGGTTGCTCTCTAGTCTGTCAACCGCCTCTACTAAAACCGTATTGCATCGAGCCGTGCTGTTAGGAATGGTGGCCGCTAGCTCCTGTGGAGAAGATGAGCGATTGCTGCCCTGATCTACTTTGATTGTGTAACCGCCGCCTGTATTTGACTCATAGCTGTTGGCAACCACGGTATAAATGCCTGTAGCAGGCAAGGTGATCACAAGCCGTGAATTGCGATCGCTGCGGCTGATATCATCGTTTTCGCTAATTCTGCGCCCCTGGGGATCCAGCAAAATAAGATAGGGATCAAAATCCTGGCTTTCTAGCGAGATCGTAATCCGCTGGCCACTATTGCCAGAAAACTGATAGCGATCATACAAACTACCATCGTCTAAAACATCATCGCTCGACGTCAGAGATCCTTCGGTGTCTAGGAGTCCATCGGCTTTAGCCACGTGCCATGTCTGGCAGACAGCTAAGCTGACCACCATAGAAATGACTCCAAGTCGCTGCAACGCCCGCATCTAGTTTTCTCCGATTAAGTCCATCCAACGAAAATAAAATTATAGAGTGCACAGGGTAGGAGTTATCCTATAAGCCCATCGGTAGAATGCAGAATGCCGATAGTGACAGCTAGGCAATTGGCCCGTTTGCAATGAGCCCGCTGACAATGAGCCCTTTTATGACTAGCCTGTTTGCAATGAGCCCGCTGAAATCTGATGGCTTGCGCTCACCCTCGTTCGTTTGAGCGCGTTCATTTGAGCGCCGCCTTGGGTAGCCTCAAGGCAATATCAATTAGGCTTGTTTAACTGTGCTGCCTACTTTAAACAATTTAGCTGTGCTACCTCTTTTGAGTGAGCCTGCCCGTCCGGGCTAACATCTAGCTCACGCGCTGTTTACGTATGCGTTTACCTTCTTTCTCTCATTCTATTTACTGCGCGTCTTTGGTCGCAGCCGTTTGGCTGCGACTACCTGAGCCTGCGCTGGGTCTATCCGTAAGCCAGCTGCTTATATCAATAACCCCTGATGCCCATTCTATTGCAACCCCCATTGGTCAATCATCCGCCGATAGAGAGGTTGGTGGGGGGAACGTAGAATCAGGGCTGTCTGGGCCAAGCGCCGTCGAGCCTCCCCTGTGGGATCCTCAATGGCTGCTAGGGGTCGGGTTCATTCTCGCAGGCGGCGCGATCAGCTGGGGGTGCTTTCACTACGTCCGTCAGCAGCAGTGGCAGCGCATAGAGTTTCTGCGCCGGGCCGTCAAAGAGTTTGAGCAAGACACCGATATCCACAACGCCCTGAAAATTTTAGATTTTGAGGAATATCGCGACTACTGTATTCCGGCAAAGGCAACTGGCGGCGATCAAGGCGAAATGATCAGTTTTCGCGTGAATGATGAGCTCCTGTGCAACGCCTTGGCCAAGCATGACCAGCGCGCCCGGCAAAAGCATCAGCTCGACGATTCACAAGCTCGCGATACGCTAGCTCCCGACGCGCTCAGACAGTATCAAATCGAAAATGCCCTGCGCGACTGGTTCAACCGAATGCTCAACGGACTGGAGCATTTTGGTTACTTCATTGAGTCGGGTTTATTTACCGCGCAGGAGCTACGGCCCTGGCTCAACTACTGGATCAAGCTGATTGGCGATCCGGCCTACCGACGGCCAGGGGCGTCTAAATTCTACGATGCGCTCTATAGCTATATTCATCACAGCGGCTTTTTTGGCGTACAAAAGCTGTTTGATCAATTTGGCTATCGCATCTTGCCCTCGCCCTACAAAGACGATGATCTAGCTGCACTGCAGCCATCGTCACCGGCATACAGCACTCGACTCGCACTGACGTTGGCAAAGGCATCTTACCTGGCCTATCAGGATAAACAGTTTGTCGCTGAAGTGGTCGGTCGTTGGGGGAGTGCCCTGATAGAGCAAAGTGCCAAGCAAGATGCCAAAGAAGGTAGCAAATCAGCGAAAGCGGCAGCGGCTAATTCACCCATTTCTCAAGAGACGGCGATTAAAGATCCCGTGACCCAAGCGCCGATCCTTCAGAACAGCCCAGATGCCCCTGAGACCGTCACTCAGCAGACCCTAGACAAGCGATCTTGGCGCACGAAAAATGACTTCATTCGCCATCGTTTTCGCTATTTCAACAATCGGGGTCGCGATACCCAAGCTTATATGTTCCGTACGGACACGTTTATGGTGCTGGCTTTTCGGGGCAGTCAGGAACCCCAGGACTGGATGACGAATTTTACGACGCAGCTGCGTAATTTCACCATTTACAAAAATGGCATCACGTCGGTTTCTTCCTACAAAGGGCGAGTACACACCGGATTTTTTCTAGCCTGGGCGATTATCGAACAGTCAGTGCTGGCTCAAATTCAGCGCTGGCGACGCGAGCTAGCTGAGGAAGGTAAGCTGCTGCCGCCGCTGTATATCACTGGCCACAGTCTAGGCGGAGCGCTCGCAACAATGGCTGCCGCCGCGCTGGTCGATCACGGCATCCGGGTCGCGGGGGTGTATACCTTTGGTCAGCCTCGGGTGGGCGATCGCACCTTTGTCAATCAGCTCAATCTCAAAACCGGTAGCCGCGTCTTCCGCTTCGTCAACAACAACGACATCGTGCCGCATGTGCCGCCGCCCTTTTCAGTGTGGAATCCGACTCGGTTTTATGGCCATGTCGGCAAAGCTACCTACTTTAATGCCCGCGGGCTGATGTTAACCAACGCCAACTATCCCCCTCAGGCACGCTGGGCGAATATCGTTTTAGGCTTAGTTAAAGGTGTTTCAGGCGCTGGGTTTAACTACATTACCGACCATCGGATGGAGTATTACATTAGTCATTTGACCGGTGCACTGCAAGCGGCGGCAGAAGATCATGCGGCGCATATGCTAGAGATAGACGATCAGCGATAAGATTGCCCCTGACTTCTCAAAATATTCTTCTAAAAACGCGCTGCCAAAAATGCGCTGCAAAGACTCTAGAAAATGCGCTAAAAACGGTTAGCTCTGACGTGGCCATTACAAAAACTGGCGAAAATCTTCGTCTTTTTGACTGAGCTGAGCCCACTTTGCACCTTGCTGCTCGAACCAGCCGACTAAGCGATCGCACGCCGGCCGTTCAGTCGCATAGTGACCTGCATCTATCAGTATCAGGCCCTGATCGCGGCTTTCCTGAAACTGATGAAACTTGCAGTCAGCCGTGAGATACGCCTGAGCGCCCGTGCGGGTGACCTGCGAAATGTAGCTCGCGCCAGAACCTCCTAACACCGCTATTCGCCGTACGCTCTGCTGCAAATCGGCTGTGGGAGAGTGCAGCAGCCGAGGGGGTGAGAGCACTGACTGAATCGTCTCTAGGAGCTGCTGGAGCGGTTGCGCGCTAGGCAAGTTGCCGACTCTGCCATAGCCTCGCGTGGTATCTGTTCGAGACGCTGTCGGTTCAACCGGCTCAACGGCTTGAAGCTGGAGCAGCTGAGCGAGCACATCGGCCGTGCCATTGGTAACTTGATCAAAGTTGGTGTGGGCAGTGTAGATGCCGATCCGGTGAGCAAAGGCGCTGGCAATCATATCGCCGATGCTGCTGCCGACGGTGGCTGACGAGATGCCGCCAAAAATTAGCGGATGGTGGGCAAAGATAAGGTTGATGGGTGCGCCTTGAGTTTTAAGAGCGATCGCTTCTTGCATGACCGCTAGCGTCGGGGTCAGGCAAACCAGCACTCCAGCGGGCTCAGAGAAAATACCAGGCTCCACCTGCCAACCGCAGTTATCCCACGTTTCCTGCCAGCTAGGATTCGCCCAACGCTCAAACATCGAAATAAGATCTGCAATCTGGATGGGCTGTTTCATCAAAGACCTCGTCAATATTCCTAACTTGTTACCAGACTTAAGACTCGACGCTTTATCTTAGAGCTGGGCATATTAGACCAAATAACCGCTCTAGTATATCCAGCTCATGCCGTCGATTCTTCATCGGTATCCGCAAAAAAACTGCTATGGAAGAAAGGCCCAAACTACTCGTCGTCGATGACGAGTCAGACAACCTAGACTTACTCTATCGAACGCTTCGCCGAGATTTTCAAGTGTTCAAGGCAGATGACGCTGTTCAAGCACTAGATATCCTCGACAAGCTCGGTGAGATGGCAATTATTATCTCCGATCAGCGCATGCCGCAGATGAGTGGGACTGAATTTCTGAGTCGAACGGTTGAGCGTTTTCCAGATACCATTCGCATATTGCTCACAGCCTATACAGATGCAGGAGATCTAGTCGCTGCGATTAATACAGGCCAGGTGTTTAAATACATCACGAAGCCCTGGCACCCTCAAAATCTCAAGGACATTGTTGCCCAAGCGGCTGAAACCTATCAGATTATCAAGCAGCGGACACGAGCACTGAGTCGCGCCCTTGAGCAAGAGTTTTTGATCAACAGCATGATGAGTGCTGTGCGAGGCTCGCTGGACTACAACAGTACGCTAAAAACCGTCGTCACGACCCTGGGAAAAGCCTTTAAGGCTGATTGGGCAGTACTCCATCCAGCTGCCTATCCAGCAGAACTATGGCAAAGCGAAGAGAGCGCTAATCCGCTACTAATTTATTCTCCCAGTCGTGACTGCTTTGTAGATATAAGTTTGCCTAAACAGACAGGCCCTCATCCAAGTGAATTTGGCAAAGATCCGATTTTTCACGGTGAGCTAGCACCTTTCTTAGCATCTTTCTCAGCGCCTTTTCCTGCTGATAGCGAGATTGTTTCTGAGCAGGTGACGGTAGAAGAAACTGTTTTTAGCAGGCTGGTTGTTCCTTTTTTAGATAAGGGCGTTCCGACTGCCACTATCGCGCTGTACAAAAAGATTGATCTAGAGGCCAACGCCCAACCAGACGGCCAAAAGGCTCTCACCTCAGACGTTGAGGGTAGAAAATGGGTAGATAATGCCATAGATATGCTCAAAAATGTCTCTGAGCAAGTAGCGCTAGCTATCTCTCATGCTCGACTGTATCAGCACGTTCATCGTCAGTCTGTGCAAATGCGCGCCGAGCTAGCGGTTGCCCGCAAGATTCAAACTAATTTGCTGCATCAAAGCTGGCCCGAGATTCCAGGCATCAAAATTCAAGCGCGCTGTCAGCCTGCGAGAGAAATCGGAGGCGATTTTTTTGAAGTCTTTATGCATCCTCAGGGCGATATTTGGTTGGCCGTTGGAGATGTCTCTGGCAAAGGCGTACCCGCAGCGCTGTTTATGGTCAGTGCCATGTCGGTATTGCGCCGTGAGCTATCTAAAAATAGACCGCTTGCTCCAGAAAGGATGATGCATAACCTCAATGCTAACTTAGCAGACGATCTGATGAACAATAATTGCTTCATTACGATGGCGTTGATTCGCTATAGCCCAAAAACGGGCCAGTTAGTATACGCCAACGCTGGGCATGTTTATCCGCTGGTGTGGTCGCACCAGTCGATGGTGACTGAGGGGCAAAAAGAGACGGCATCCGTAAAGCCTGCTTATCTAAATGTTAGAGGGGTGCCGCTGGGAATTTTGCCAGTTTGGGAAGCGTCAGCCGGTGAGCTAGAGTTGTCGCAGGGAGATGTTATTTTGCTGGTTAGCGATGGAATTACCGAAGCGACAGTGCCAAACGGCCTAGCTCACGGCGATCGCGCTATGCTCAAACAAGCAGGGCTCTGGAAATTTTTACAGCAACAGCCTGCGCAATTAGACCTAGATAATTTGCTTGATTATATCCGCCTACCTGACGGCGAACAGGAAGACGACCAAACTGCCGTGTCATTGGAGGTGATGCCATGCTAAAAACCGAACTGATTGTCCCGAGTGACCTGAGGTTTCTCTCTGTAGTGGAGCATTGGCTACTAGAGTCTTTGCAGCTCGAAATCGATCAAAAGATCAACTGGCGCGATGTCGAAAGTCGGCTGCGATTGGTCGTCGTAGAAGTGTATTCTAATATCGTGCGCCACGCTCATAATCAAAAGCCCGAACTGCCTGTACTGATTCGAATTGAGCTAGTAGGCAACAATCTTTCTTTGGAAGTGTGGGATCAAGGCGAAGGGTTTAATATCGATACCTACCAAGCGCCTTCTCCAGATGATTTTCAAGAGGGGGGCTATGGCTGGTTGATTTTGCACCGGATTATGGATCGAGTGGAGTATCAACTGCGGGTGGGGGGCGATCGCAACTGCCTCAAATTAGAAAAAGATTTCGGCCTGTCGTTAAAATGTAGCTAAGAGGCGAACTCGGCGTTGCCGTATCGAGCGATCGCCCCATTGCCACTTTGCCAAGCCCATAGCTGGTCGCCAGCAGAAAAGTGCCACCACTCATTGGGATGTTGGTGAAAGCCAGCTATCTGCATGACTTCACTGAGCAGGCTGCGGTGAGCATGATAGCGTTGCTCGCTGGGCTGATTGCTACCCTTAAAGTGATTGGGATAGGACCGTGAAGAGATTTCATCGATAGCGGAGCCCATCTCGACAGGGCGATCGTCAGCATTGACTAAGGTGAGATCGATGGCCGCGCCCGTACTGTGAGGCGGAGGTGTCTTGGGATTGAGGCTAGGGACGGCCCAGAATTCCGCCACTTGGCTTTTGAAGTGCGATCGCTCAGCCTCATTTAACGTTGCCAGATCAAGCGCTTCGCGTGTCACCAGCTGATTAAAGGTGTAGTCCACCATAAATTGCTGCACCGAGATCGGACGATAGGCATCAAAAATTTGCAAATGCCAGCCTGGATGACTTTTTTGGAGGAAGGCTTGAGCTTGCTTGAGCCTTGCCAGTACGCCTATACGTAAAAAATAGGGAGAGCGATCACCGTAAGGCGCACCTAGCACCGCATAGGGATGGGGAGTGCAGACAGCGAAGTGAGCCAGTGGAATAGGCACCAGCGCCTCGCCGCACTCTCGAATGGGCACGGTCTGATAGGGTTTCACAGCTTCAATTCAAGGCTTTAATGCACGGCTTCAATAAATTCTCCTCAACCCGTCTACCGCCTCCTAAGCCGTGACGAGCTGCTGGGCGCGAACGTATTTGACAAAGTTACTGAGGATTTTGAGGCCCGCCGCAGAGGACTTTTCAGGGTGAAACTGCATCGCCATCAGATTGCCCTGGGCGATCGCTGCGGTCACTGTTTGGCTACCGTGAGTGACGGTCGCTGCATTAATCGCCGGATCGCTTGGCGCAGCGTAAAAAGAATGGACGAAATACACCCACGCCTCAGGAGAAATTCCTTTGAATAGAGGGCATTCGGGCTGAGTTAGGATGAGCTGATTCCAGCCCATGTGCGGAATAGTCAGGTTGGGCTCGCGCTGGAAACGGCGAATCATCCCTGGAAAAATGCCAAGCCCGGCTTCACTACCTTCCTCGCTGCCTTCAAATAGAACCTGCAAGCCGACGCAAATGCCCAAAAATGGCTTGCCGCTGCGGGCAATGCGGCGGATAGGCTCAATCAGATCGCGCGATCGCAGATGCTCCATTGCTGGATCAAACGCACCGACCCCTGGCAAAACCACCCCGTCTGCGCGCTCAATATCGGCCACCGTATCGGTAATAATCGGGGTGGCCCCAGCCGTTTGCAGTCCCTTACAAGCCGAGTGTAAGTTACCCATGTCGTAGTCGATGACAGCGATTGTGGTCACGGTAAGCGATTACCCTCTAGTGTAAAGAACAACAGACACTATCACTAATTATAGCGGCTTGCGAATGCATATTATATCTATCAGATGGCGATTGACAGCGGTTTTTATCGGATGAAAACCGCGCCTATCCTAATCACTTCATTTCAGCCCTGGCGAGCTCATCAGCCCACCAACTCATCCGATGAGCTAATTGCTGAGCTGTATAGACAAAAGCAGCTATCTGATGATGTGGTGTGGCTACGGCAGGTGCCTGTCAGCTTTCAGATGGCTCCGATTCGGGTGATTAGCGAAATTTATCGGGTTCGGCCTCGACTGGTAATCTGCTGTGGCATGGCGGAAAATCGCACTTACTTGTCATTAGAGCAGCAGGCAAAAGGTCCGCACCAAGTGCGGACGACCGCTATCGATCTGTCTGCTTTGCTAGTCGGAACATCGCTCACTGCAATCAGCGATAACGCGGGTAGCTACGTTTGTAATCATCTCTACTACAGCGTTTTAGAGTTTATCGATAGAACTGCAATAGACACGGTAAGTCTGTTTATCCATGTCCCTATCTTGCGATCTGGAAATAGGCGCGCCGTCATCAGAGATTTCTTGCATATTTACTCCATGCTGGCTGCAAGAATAAATTGAAGTTTGTTGCATTGCAGAGTGGCGGTTGCAAAGTGGTGTTGCAAAAGTGCCCTTTTAGCCCTGCTATCAGGGAGAATAAGTCAGTAGCGACCGATCCCTAAATTTAGAAGTGCCCATGTTTCTGACCACGCTTTTGCTGACGCAAACCCTCTCTCAGGTTGACACGCCGCCGCCTGAGCCAACAGAGATTGTCGTAGAGCAGCCGCTCAGGGCTTTGCCGGGTGAGTTAGATGCTGTTCGCGTGTTTAAC
>JBAUIB010000074.1:0-11637 GCA_049680585.1 Phormidesmis sp. | reverse complement strand
GTCATGGGTGGCTTCTTTAGTCATTTCTCTGGTGGCTGCTTTGGCAGGATGATCTTGGGCAGGGTAACGACTGGCGGCGTAGGGTTGCTGTCGGTCCCACTCGCGTTGGCTAGCGGCTTGACCTGCGACGACGGCTTCGCGCAGTCGGCTCAACGTTTGCTCCCAGTTGCTCAGAGAGGTCACAGACAGTCGGTCGGCCTGAAACTGAACGCTGGTGGCGAGATCTTCTGCGAGTTCGGGCAGGGCGTCGGCTGATTTTTTCAGAATGCGACGGGTTTCGCGGCCAGAGCGAGGAGTGGCCAAAATACCGGCGATCGCCCCAATTGCCACCCCGACAATCATGCCGCCCAAGAGCGCATCTGATTTGCTGTCTGCCATCGTGCCTATCCGTTCTAGAGTCTCTCTAATAGTATGAATTTTAATGGGTATTCGCAGGAATACCTATTTTTATAGCGATCGCCTTTTATAGCGATCGCCTGTACAGCAAAACTATCCGCAGCAGCCGAATCAGCTGGAAAATCTGGTGAACTTGCCGCGATCGCAGTCGAACCTGGGCCACACTCAGCCGCGTCTGCACCAGGTGAGCCCGACTAAGCATGAGGGCATAGCCCATTTGCTGAGGAGGCAGTTCGGCAGCTTGCAGCCAGCTATCGACTCTCTCAGCATTTAGCTGAGCAAGCTGGCAGCGCCACCGCCAGAGCCGATAGGCAAGCCAAAAGACCAGCCCTGCTAGCAAACAGTTCAGACCAATGACAGACCATACTCTAATATCTATTCCTTCAATGCCTATTACCTGACGCCTGATATCCATCCGCCTGGCGAGCTCAATCCACGGCATAGCTCATCACCAGCGGCGTGAGCCCAATGTCTTCTGGCAGCTTCGCATAAACCTCGAAAAAGGCGATCACTTCTTTGATCGTTGGTCTACCGCGCTGGGCACCTGTAGCACCCGTGGCAATGATGCAGCCGCAGCAGCGATGGTTTTTAGCACTGCCTTTTTCCCATTTTTCTAAGTAACGGCTGTCGGTCGGGCTGTCTATCTCATATTCATTAAACAGGTGTAGATGCCCTTGGGCGGTTTGCAGCAGGCCGACTTGGAACACTTGGCCACTCATCGGATCGCTGCCGGGATTGAAGCAAATCGCTTGAACGCCGCCCTCTTGCTGGAGTAGTGCCAGAAGCTGTTGGGCCTTGGGCCGCGTGGTTTGAATGGTGAGGATGGGCCACTGGGCGCGATCGCCGGGGACTTGTTCCGGCGGACTGAGAAAGTTTTGGTAGTAAATGCGAGCATCTTCTCTGAGCGGCACCAGCTTTTTATCCGCGTAGCTGCTCAGCATAATTAACGAGCCCTCTGGCACGCTGTCGTCAATCAGAGGCGCGCTGTCGAGCGGTGAAACTGTGCTCAACGTCTCTTCTAAAAAGAGGGCAGAGACTTCTGGAAGGGTAGAAATTTTAACAGTGATGGTTTCGGGTTCGTCGCTTGACGCGCCGGATTTAGGAGCGTTGCCGGTGGTAGGGCTACTTTTTTTGAGGTGACCTTTCTGAGCAGTGCTTTTTTCAGCAACGCTCTTCTGGCTGATTGCCGCAGCATCCTTAGCTGGATTGGGAATGCGAAAGCGACTGGTAATCGGCTGAAGGGCAAAATCATCGACGCTCAGATCGTGCTTTTTAAAGAAGCGATGGAGCGCTTCTAGCGCCACAATGAGGCTGGCAGCTTCTTCGTCTGCGAGCTGTGCTCGCAAGCCTTCTAGCGGATGCAGGCTACCAAATTCATACTCCACAGCGGCACTGTCAACCCCTTGCAGCGGCGAATAGCTAGACGGCAAAGGAATGACATCTTCGTTGGGATTAAAGTTGATAAACAGGCAGTTTTGCTCTAGGAACGCTTGCTGCATGCCGTCAGAGAAGTCTTCGCTATTGAGCAGCTTGTGGCGAAACTGCTGAAGCGATGCCAGATCCCGGTAGAACAGCAGGCCGTACTCCATGCCCGCGAGCCCGAGTACAGAAAGATAAAGCGTCTGAATCTCCCAGCAGTTCAGCTCAATCGCTAAAATCTCCTGCTCACTGAGATAATCCCAAGGCGCGTCTTGCCAAAGTAGCGTCGCTTTTTGTAGCAGTGTCTCTTCGAAGGCCGCGGGCAGCCTGACTGCTGGAACCTCAGCCGCCTGTAGCTTCTCAAAGACTTCGTCAATCATCGGCAGAGTAGCAGAATACTCCACTGGAATATCGAGATCTTGCAGCGCGCCTCTTAAAAAAAACTGAATTTCGCGATCGCACACCACGACCTTACGCGGGCGCGCGGGCTCCACGCCGCCTTGAGGGGTCTCAATCGCCTGCAATAAGGCTCTGACAATCGCTTCGTGTCCGGTTTCTTGCGGGACCACGCTCAGCCCTCGGACAACGCCCTGCAGGCCGTCTACCCACATAATACAGTCACCTTGGGCAGACTCTGCGCTATCGATGAGCGCATGATTAGCCGCAGATAGCGGACGGCGATCGCACTCCCAAGCGCTCGTCAGCCGAGGCAGTTGACTCAGACGACGACAGGTAAACGGGCTCAGTTGATGCATAGCTGTCGGCGGTTGATGACTTTCATGTTACTGACGTTTGCAAAGCATTCTTTCACAAAGGCCGACCAAAGCCTTATCCAAAAGTGGATGCGTTAAACTTAAAATCACCCAATCAACCTATCTTAATCCCTATGACCCAAGCTACTCAATCGAGCGAAACGCAGGTTTCCAACTCCACGGAAAGAGGCATCTTGATGTCTGAAACGGCCCTGACTCACGTTAAAGCGCTACGCGAAAAACAAGGCAGCGATTTATGCCTGCGAGTCGGCGTGCGCCAAGGCGGCTGCTCGGGTATGTCATACATGATGGATTTTGAAGATGCTGCCAATATTGGCGAGCACGATGAGGTGTATGACTATGAGGGATTTAAGGTTGTGTGCGATCGCAAGAGCCTACTATATCTGTATGGTCTCATGCTCGATTACAGCGACGCGCTGATTGGCGGCGGCTTTCAATTTACGAATCCAAATGCCAGTCAAACCTGCGGCTGCGGTAAGTCCTTTGGCACCTAGTCGGCCAATCCTGAGAGATCCCTCCACTCACTATCCGAGAATATGCAAACCCTAGAAACTAAGTTTGACGAGGGCATTGCCCGCTACAAAGAGGGCGAATCTGCCGATTCTTTGCTGCCCACCTTTAAAGAGATTTGCACCCAGGCCCCTAAAAATAGCGCGGCGCAGACCTGCTTGGCCTGGCTGTATCTACTCGCCGATAAACCCAACGCGGCTTATAAGGCCGCCCAACGCGCGGTGAAGATAGCCCCGCAAGACCCACAAGCGCGCGTCAACCTCGCGATCGCTATGCTAGAAACCGGCAAGAGCGGCGTCCGCGATCAGATAGAGCAAATTGCGCCGTTCTTGGCAGCAATGGATGAGCTCAAGGCTGAAATTCAAGAAAACTTTGAAGAAGGATTAAGAAGAAAGCCAGATTGGAAAAGTCTAAAACGGGTTCAGAACTGGCTTTTTGAAAGCTGATCCCTTTGCTGTATAAGGGATTTTGTATTAGGCAGGTTCATAGCGCTAGGTTACGCACTTAGCCTAACTTAATGAACTAATGAAACACAAAGTGTAGAAAGGCGATGGAGATCAGTGCTAACAGCGATCCCTATCGCCTTTCTTAATAGCTTCATAAATAAGCGTTCTGGCGGGTTCAGGCCGCTCAACCGACCGCTCCCCCATAGTGTAAATCGCCCAGAAGGATTGAAAAAATAACTTAATGAGCGATCCCCGAAGCGACTGATAAGATTAGATGAAGCGGTTGATAAGTCTTCCTTAACTGTTGAACCCAACAAGTTGAGCTTAACGACCCAGCATCTACACCATTCTATTATTTGGGAGTCACTGTTATGGATCTTCAAAATGTCGCAATTAAGCCAGACACCAGAAATCATAAAGGGTTTTTCGTGCAAGATGCAGACTATACCTTTGTAGAGATTGATAAGTCTGGTTGGGCTTTAATCTGTGTCGATGATGCTGTCTGCCACTATGTTGATCCCGACAACATCCTAGCCGCAGAAGTCGCGTATCCTCAAGCTATGTAGGGTTTATTAAGCCTTTTTCAAAAGGCTCTGGTTTGATGATATATCGCGAACGGCATGGCTGCTTCTCCGAGGAGGCAGCCATCTTTTTGCCTCTCTATTCTGGCCATCTTTTGTTACCCTAACGAAGCAGATCTTGGCTAATAGAAAATCTGCTTCCGGTTGTTTCAACAGGCTGCTATGAAAGATCGTCTAGTTAGTGCCTTAAATGCGGCGCTGATGTTCAATTTATTCTTTGTGCTGTTTTGCTTTGGCTGGTTTGCGATCGCCCTCATTGGCCGAGCAACCAACGTCAATTTGGGCTTTGATCTGTGGTACAGCCTATGGGATCGGCTGATCATGCCGTCTATTGGCATTTTGATGGCCGGGGCCTTGGTCAGCGGCATTTCTAGCTGGGTCGGCAGAAAGTTTTTAAAGGAATCGTAAATCTAACTTGCCACTACCAGCTGCCGCGAGTGCGCTCGTACCACTTCACCAATACCCGCGCTAGCCGCTTAGGATCGTGACGAACGGTGGTATTGCTCTCACTCATAACATTGGCAATCACAATCCGACGGCCAGAATCGATCACCGCTTTGCGATCTAGGATGACGGGCGTAGCGCCTTCTTTTAAATAGCGCTCGACAGCTGCTTCTGACGGCAGCTTTTTCTGAACTAAGACCGCATCAAACAAGTACTGGCCGCAGGCACGATCTATCGCCTCGATATGCTGAGAGACCGTATAGCCTTGCGTTTCACCGGGCTCGGTCATAATGTTACAAATGTAAATGCGGGGTATTTGACGGGCCACCAGCGCCTCTACCAGCTCCGGCACCAGCAAATTTGGAATGATGCTGGTGTACAAACTACCCGGCCCCATAATGACGTAGTCTGCGCCTTTGATAGCCTCTATTGCTTGGGGCAGAGCGGGCGGGGCCACAGGCAAGCAGCCGATTTCGTCAATATTCCCTCTGGCTTTGGTGATGTTCGACTCGCCTTTGATGTGGCGACCGTCGCTGAGATTGGCCCAAAGGCTGACATCGCTGAGAGTCGAGGGCAGCACCCGGCCACGGATGGCAAGCACCTGCGAGCTCGCGGCGATCGCCCGTTCCCAATCCCCTGTAATTTCGTTCATCGCCGAGAGGAACAAATTGCCAAAGCTATGGCCCCCGAGCTCACTGCCCGACTCAAAGCGATATTGAAACAGCTCAGTCAGCAGCTTTTCTTCATCCGCTAGGGCCGTTAAGCAGTTGCGGATATCGCCCGGTGGAATGCCCCCCATTTCCCGCCGCAGCCGCCCAGAAGAGCCCCCGTCATCCGCTACAGTGACAATCGCCGTAATATTAGCGCTGTAGTGCTTGAGTCCCCGCAGCAGCGTAGAGAGCCCAGTCCCCCCACCAATCACCACAATCCGCGGGCCGCGCTGCAAACGGCGATGGGTGGCCAAAGCATCCCACAAATTGTCCTCGCTATTAGCCGGCAGCAGCACCTCGACAATCGCACCGAGTGTCCGCGTCTGTCCCCAAATGATAAATAGCAGTCCGCCTAGCACAGCTAGTGGACCGCTGATGTAGCTAGGCACCAGCCGAGTAATCAGATTGAGCAGATTGCCGACAAACTTCACCGTATAGAACACGGGTGTAAGTTTGAGCCACACCATGATGCCAAGGCCCACGGCAAAAATGCCCAAGGTACTTAAAAACATCCAGCGTTTAACAAATAGCCCAGGGCGTAGCCACCGCATCCAGCGCTTAGGCTTGGCATATAACTTGTTACGATTTTGACGCATGACGACAGCTAGCAGGAACGCCCATTAGGGTTATACAGCAGGGTTATACAGCAAAAAGGGGAAGGGTGATGTAGATTTCATTTAAGCTTCGTACTGGATGACGTGAGGATTTTTGTTCGGTCATCGCTGAGTTATAGTGACAGGTCTCCATGATCAATTCCAATTCATCGCCCTCAGAACCTACCGCCGATGCCTTTTCAGAGTCGTCTTCTGAGCTGCCCTGCGGCCAACAAGCGCCGCTGGTTGAGCTCAAAGGGATCTCCAAGCAGTTTGGCTCGACTCGCGTACTGACCCACATCGACTTTACCCTCAATGCGGGTGAAGCCACCGCAATCATTGGCCCATCGGGAACCGGAAAATCCACTATTTTGCGAATTATTGCCGGACTCTTAGCACCTGATAGCGGGGAGGTTTGGATCGGCGGACAGCAGCGCTTTGGCTTGATAGAGGACTCTCCTGACCCGCTCGGGGTTGGCATGGTCTTTCAGCAGGCGGCGCTGTTTGACTCTCTGAGCGTCTCTGAAAATGTCGGCTTTTTACTCCACCAGCATTCCAAGCTGCCCAGAGGCGAAATTAAAAAGCTGGTAGTCAACGCCCTGGCGACAGTTGGGCTACCCGATATTTCTGATCTTTATCCGGCAGAGCTCTCAGGCGGCATGCGTAAGCGCGTGAGCTTTGCGCGAGCAGTCATCTCTAATCCGCATAATCCGACCGATAGCCCGAGTCTTTTGCTGTACGATGAGCCGACAGCAGGTCTAGATCCCATCGCCTCGACCATGATTGAAGATCTTATTCGCAATGTCCATCATGGCCAGGCTTGTAGCGCTTACTTGATTGTGACTCATCAGGAGAGTACGATCCGCCGGACCGCTGATCGAGTGATTTTTCTCCACGATGGTCGGGTGCAGTGGTCGGGCGCGGTTGATGAAATTGACTCCACCGACAATCCGTTTATCCGTCAGTTTTTTAGCGGCCAAGTGCAAGGCCCGATTCATGTGGCAGGATAAATCAGCAGGATAAATCAGCAGAGCGAAAGGAAACTCATGCGAGCACGAACAATTCGAGAAGGTTCTGTGGGACTGCTAATCTTGTTGGGAATTGGCTTGTTTGGCGGATTAGTCCTTTGGCTGCGAGGCTACAATCCCGCGAATCGGCCTTACCGACTCATCGCCGAATTTGAAGATACAACCGGGGTACAGCTCGGTACAGCCGTCCTTTACCGGGGGGTGCCAGTCGGACGCGTCGTGTCGATTGTGCCGGGCTCTAATGCGGTGGATGTCGGCATAGAAATTACCCAAAAAGATTTGCGGATGCCGAGCGATGTCACGGTTGAAACCGTTGAGTCTGGACTGATTGGAGAGGTCTCGATTGAGATTACGCCGCAAGTTGAGCTAGTCGCTAGCGCAGACGAGCTCAATCCAATGGCAAAAGATTGTGACAGTGAGGTGATTCTCTGTGCGGGCGATCGCCTCACCGGCATGGCGGGTACCAGCTATGAGCAGCTCGTGAGCTCTGTGAACGAAGTTGCTGAACTATTTAACGATCCTGAGCTGCTAGCCCAGCTGAAAACTGTGCTTGAAACCGTCACCCAAACGAGCACAACCGCAGGCACCCTAGCGCAGGAAGCAACCAAGCTCACCCAGCGAGCTCAGCTTGAGCTTGAGCCTTTGTCTACGTCGGCTCAGGAAGCAACAGATTCCGCTGCACGAGCCGCTCAGCAGGTAGAAGCAGCTGCCCAGCAGTTTTCACTCACGGCGACAGATATCAATGGCTTAGTCGGAGAGAACCGCGGCACCTTGGTCGATACGCTGGGCAATGTCCAGGCGGCCAGTTTGCAGCTGCGGACGGCAGCAGATGTGCTAGGCCCGACAATTCAAAGCGGGGAACTGGTCAGCGACTTAGAGCTGCTAGTGGGCAATGCCTCAGCGGCGTCGGCTGACTTACAGGCGATTACCGCATCGCTGAATACGCCTGCCAATCTGGTGCTATTGCAACAGACCTTAGAGTCTGCCAGAGATGCGCTAGCCAGCGCTCAAAAAGTGATGGCCGATGTGGACGAAATCACGGGCGACCCGGCGGTTCGCGATCAGCTGCGAAACTTGATTAACGGCTTGGGAGATCTGGTCTCTTCGACGCGATCGCTCGAGCAGCAGTCTGAAGTGGCGAGCCTGCTAGCCCCTCTGGCAAACAAACCGCTAGCTGAAGCACCGACAGTCACACCAATCGCTGGCACAAGTCAGCCCGTCTTAGTGTTCGATGGAGAGCGCTACATCATCAGAGAACGCGATCAGCTAGCTGAGAGATCTGTCGTTGACGAGAGCGCTACTGAGCTCAGTCGGCAGAAACAGACAAAGTAAAACAGAGCAAGCGGCTCGGATCAAATTTCTAAGGATGTTTGATTACCGATGTTTGATTACCGATGTCGAATGATACCGGACGGGACTGTAGCCTCACTGAAACCTCTGTAATGACCGTATGACAGAGATCACAAGATAATAAAAAAAATTGTTTAATCCGATCCTTGTGGATTTTTTTAGGGAACCTTTAGCTCGCCAAGAGGAGAGATATTGCTGACGGCGGCAAGATATCGCCACTTTTGGCAGGCTACCCGTTGCAACTGTCTGGGTCGGACTCTAGCCCCTGTTGAGTAGGGTCTGGCGCACAGGAGAGGTAGGCCAACGCTATTGTGTCTCAGTCCCAGAACTCTGGGACCTGTTTAGGGTGACTTATTTTCCACTTGTATCAGCGGCTCGATCAGACGATCACTCGTCGCCTAGTCTATTATCAGATTCTTTGCTGTGCCGAATCAGCTGCCTGCTACACTGCCCGATTAATACCCCGCAGCTATGGTCTCAGGTACTGTCTGTGCTGGGCGATGAGCTAGATTGCTCAGCGGTTCAGCTGTTTTTGTCGGCTTCAGTCGGCACCAGCGCTAAAACTCACTACAGCTGGTATAAAAGCGGCCACCATGACAGCCCGCGACGGGAGTTGGCTGATCGCTGTGAATGCCTTTCACCGTCAGCAGACAAGGTGACACGGCTGTGGCAGTATTTCGATGTCCCCATGCCATCAGAAGTCAATGAATCGTGGCACCGTCAGGCGACTGATTTACAAGATCAGCTAGCAGGAATGGTTTCGGGCGGTTTTTTTCAGCTAAGCGGGACCCAAACTTATACAGGGGGCAGTTGGCCTGCGCAGCTCGTGCAGCTATTGGGTCCGGATGTGGGATGCCATTTAGCGCTGCTGCCGTTGTCCTACCAGTCTAGCTATCAGCCGCATGAGGGTAACTCAGCGCAAGCGCAGACGAGTTGCGAGCAGGATTTTGTTGGTGTATTAGTATTGGCTCGCCCGCCTGAGCAGGGAGAATGGTCTGCTGAAGATATTCATCGAATTGAAGCGGTCGGTAGCCAAATCTATCTGGCGATTCGGCGATCGCGTCTCGACCAGATCACCAACAACTACGGCCCGTATGATCAGCTCACTCAGCTGCCCGATCGGATTTTGTTCAATCAGCAGCTAGTGCGCTCTATTCGCCTAGCCATTGAGCAAGACACCATGCTAGGCGTGGCGTTTTTAGATTTAGATCGATTTAAAAACATCAACGATACGCTGGGCCATGAGATGGGCGATTGCCTATTGCAGCAGGTGGCTGAGCGGCTCAAGAGTTGTTTGCGCAGCTATGACGTGGTGACGCGGTGGGGCGGCGATGAGTTTACGCTGCTGTTGTCTTATCTGCGATCGCCGGAAGATGTTTCCGGTATTTCTGAGCGAATTCTGCAGCGGCTGGCCGCGCCATTTTACGTTCAGGGCGAGGAACTATACATTACCGCCAGTCTAGGACTAGCGCTAGCCCCTTACGACGGACAAGACGGGCAGACGCTGCTGCGCAATGCGGACGCGGCCATGTATCAGGCCAAAGCAAGAGGGCGCAATAACTATCAGATCTATTTTGAGGAAATCAACGCCAATGCCCGCAAGCAGCTCAATTTAGAAAATGACTTTCGCAAGGCGCTTGATAACAATGAGCTTTTTCTGTGCTATCAGCCTCAGGTGAACTTGCGCAGCGGGGCGTGGATTGGTCTAGAGGCGCTGATACGCTGGCAGCATCCGACGCTAGGGGTGATTTCGCCCAATACGTTTATTCCGATTGCTGAAGAAACTGGCCTGATTGAGCCGATTGGCCGCTGGATCTTGCAGAGCGCCTGCCTCCAGTATGTCCAGTGGCAGCAGCAGGGCTTTCCTTTGCTGCGCTTGGCTGTCAACCTCTCGGCCCATCAGTTTCGGCGCAGCCACTTGGTGCGCTCTGTCGTCCAGACTTTGAATGCAACCGGCTTTGACCCCCGCTATCTAGAGCTAGAAGTAACCGAAAGTGCCGCCATGTACGATGTTGATTTTGCTATTGGCATGCTCAAAAAGCTGACCTGTACAGGCATCCAGATCGCAATGGATGACTTCGGTACCGGCTACTCGTCGCTCAGTGTACTCAAGCACTTTCCGCTAGATACCATCAAAATTGATCGCTCTTTTGTCAAGGACTTGGTAAACAATCCCAGCGATGCGGCGATCGCCTCTGCCATTATCGCGCTCGCAAAGGGGCTTAACTTTAAAGTACTGGCCGAAGGCATTGAAACTTTCGAGCAAGCAAAGGTGCTCAGCGAGATGGGCTGCGACTATGCTCAGGGCTACTGGTACAGCCGCCCACTCACTGCGGGGCATATTGATGAGCTGCTGGCCCAGGGGACTTTCTTTGAAGTCGCGAAGCTTTAAAGTCACGAAGCTTTAAAGTCACGAAGCCAGCCTAGCAAGGCTCTTCTGCTTCGATCGCACGCATGTCCCAGGGCACAACCGAAAAGAAAAAGAGCGTCAGCGCCATCACTAGGCCGCTAGTGAAAAACTGCCAGCCAGGATAGATTTCCAACCCGGCGATCGCCAGTCCATGCACCACAGCGCAGGCACTAAAGCAGCGGGAGCGCATACCCACCGACATCGCCAGATATCCCGCCGCACATAGCCCTAGCCAGAGCGGACATAGATTGATCAAAATCAGCCCTACGCCGCCAAAGATGCCGTAGGCAGTGATAATCATCCCGCTCGTCATCAGCGTGGCCCACAGAAACACCACCCATCGCAGCTGAGCGATATGGGCAATTTGCCAGGTGAGCCCTGAGGTCCCCGCAATACCCACACCGGTTAACGCCGCATCTAACATGGCTTGAGTGGTCCAGCTTAAAGGCGAAAATTGAGCGGTTGAAAAGATGGCGATCGCAATCAAGCCCCAAGCCACAAATGCCTGGTCGAGTTCACTTAGGTAAACCGCGGACAGAACGCTATCCCACTGCTTGAGATGAGCTTTCATAAGTCCTTTTAAATCCCGCATGCCAATCGTTTCCGAATGGGGCGGTAGTAAGGGCTGAGTGAGATTGAAAGAATTCATAGGCGAGGGCTGTAGAGTCCTGAAGGGTAACTTCTTTAAAGCTTGTGCGGTTAAGGCTTGTGAGATTAGCGAGTATTACAGTTAAGATATGTACAATTGTAACGGAAAAATTAAACTATTATGACGTTTGCATCAAGTCCGGTAATTCTCATGTTCTTCAAAAGGACAGTTTTGTGGGCCGCACGTTCCAGTCCCTGGCGATTGAGCGCGTTACGATAGTTCTCTGGGTTCTTTAAACAGATCCACACAAAGGGAGAAGGCTATCTTCAACGTGTCTATTTCTAACTCTCGCTCGCTCGCGTTGGAGTCTCAGAATCTGCGCAAGAGC
>JBAUIB010000073.1:0-1970 GCA_049680585.1 Phormidesmis sp. | reverse complement strand
GATGGGAACGATTGCGCCAGCGCAAAGCCGTCAGCTAAGCGATCGCATTCACTCAGCCGGCGGAGAATATTTAGAATCACCCGTACTTGGCAGCATTCCGCAGGTAAAAGATGGAACATTGATCTTGATGGTGGGTGCAACGCCCGAGCAATATGAAAAGTGGCTCCCGGTGCTTAAGTGCTTTGGCCCCGATCCTCAGCTCATGGGACCGGTAGGGACAGCGGCGGCGACTAAGCTGGCAATAAATCAGCTAATTGGCACGCTGACAGTGGCATTTTCGATGAGTCTGGGCTTAGCGCAGCGCGAAGGACTCGATATCGAGAAATTTATGGCAATCGTTCGAGACAGTGCGCTATACGCACCAACCTTCGATAAAAAGCTAACGCGAATGTGCGATCGCGATTTCACCAACCCAAATTTTCCCACCAAGCATTTGCTCAAAGATATGAACCTGTTTGTCCAAGCGGCTGAGACGCAAGGCATTGATCCGACCGTGGCGGCAGGGGTCAGTGAGATGGCTCAAAAAGCGATCGCTCAAGGCTTAGCCGATGAAGACTACTCAGCTATCTACGCAGCAATTTGCGAGGCGTCAGCAGAGAGTTCAAAGAACGCATAATGCCTTGTAGAGTTGTGGTATTACGTGAGGGAGCAGATAGAGATAATGCGAAACATGGAAATGCGATGGATTTTATCAATCGGCAGTGCGATCGCCGCAGTTAGTATGGTCGCCATATTAGGAACCCGGCCAAGCCGCTCTTTACCCGTACCGACACCGACAGGACTGGTAATTAAGCCAAGCCCTCACAGCGTGGAAGACACTGAACAGCGATTTGTCAGCCTTTTAAAAGAAAAGGGGCTCAACGTTTTTGCAACCGTGGACCACGCGCAAAATGCTGAGGGGGCAGGGCTGAGCCTAAAACCGACGCGAGTGGTCATTTTTGGTAATCCTAAGCTGGGTACGCCGCTGATGCAGTGCCAGCAAAGTATCGCCATTGACCTACCGCAGAAAATGCTGATTTGGGAAGATGACGCCGGGCAGGTGCAAGTTGCCTATAACGACCCGCGTTATTTAGGTGGTAGACATCAGCTTGGCGACTGCGGAAATCAGGTGGTTCAACAAATTGCGGGAGCGCTAGATACCTTTTCAAACGGGGCGATCGCACCGTAAAAAAATGACCGTTCTACCTCAGCGACTCCCCAGCCAACCACGCCTGCATCTCAGCAGGTGCCTTTGCTGGCGCTAGCATCTCTTTGAGCGCATCGCCTTCTATCACCTCTTTGTCTAGCAAAACTTGAGCGATCGCCTCTAGCAAACTGTGATTAAGCTGAAGCACAGACATCGCCATCTCATACGCTTGAACAATGTTTTCCTGCACCAGCTTGTCGATTCTAGCGGCCACTTCCGGACCAATAGAGCGCCGCGCACTACCATTATCTAGAAACTGAGCCTGAGGCTTCTCAAACGCCACCGGACCCAGATCGCCGCCCATGCCGTATTGCGTGATCGCCCGCTCGGCCAAATCAGTCACCTTTTGGATGTCATCGCTCGCGCCCGTAGACACTTTACCGAAGACCACTTCCTCAGCAGCGCGCCCGCCGAGCAAAGTCGCCATCTGTCCACGCACCTCATCTTCTAGCATTAAGAAGCGATCTTCTTCAGGCGTTTGCAAGGTGTAGCCCAGCGCCCCCCGTCCGCGAGGCACAATCGAAATTTTCGAGACGCTGTTGCCACCCGGCATGAGTGCGCCGACCAGGGCATGGCCGACTTCGTGATAGGCCACCGTTTTGCGCTCAAGCGGCGAGAGTACGCGCGATCGCTTCTCTAAGCCAGCCACCACCCGTTCAATCGCCTCACGGAAGTCCGCCATCATCACGGCCTGACGGTTTCTGCGAGCGGCCAATAAGGCTGCTTCGTTGATTAAGTTGGCCAGATCAGCACCAACAAACCCTGAGGTCTGAGTAGCGATCGC
>JBAUIB010000072.1:0-10885 GCA_049680585.1 Phormidesmis sp. | reverse complement strand
GAATAAGCCAGCCGCCTCGCCGAAGCTACTGGCGATTTGTGGGATTGGTGGGATTGGGAAAACGCATTTGGTGCGCAGGCTCATAGATGATGTTAACGGTGAATTTGAAAAGGTTGTGTGGTGGAGCATTGACGAAACCAAACCACCGAAAGAATTGCTGCGATCGCTCGGGGACATCCTACTAGCCTCTCATGGTTCAACCATTCCTCTGCGCCGATCAGCGCGAATGACTAGCAAGCAATCGATGGCCAAACACTCAGCGGCCAAACAGTCAATACTAGAGAAAAGCTTAGAGAAGAGCTTAGATAAAAAGCACAAGCGGCAAACCATCCGCCTGGCCGATGAGCCAACTGACGTATTGATTAAGCGAATAGTGACTGCTCTAGCTAAGCAGCGCTGCCTAATTGTTCTCGATGGGTTTGATACGCTCTTTAAAAGCTACAGCAGCAGCCGGGAAGAGGCAAAAGCGATCGCCGTCCCGCAAGATATGCCCCACCGGGTACCGACATTCCATGTGAACCGTGAGCATCAGGCTAGCCTGTATAAACCAGGGCTTGAGGTCTATGGCAATCTCCTTACCGCCATTCGAGAATCCACAGGCGACTCAGATCCAGGTCAAGCGAGCTGTGTGATCTTAACCAGCCGAGAAAAGCCACGAGAAATGCTCTCTTTTCCATCTGAGGATGCGAACGGAAAGCTCTACACGCTAGATGGATTAGACGACGCCGAAGCCGTAGAGATGCTGCAAAAGTTTCATCTTAGAGGCGAGCTAAAAGACTATCACGCTCTAATCGCGCGATACTATGGCCATCCAATGGCCCTAAGACTGGCGGCGAGTACCATCAAAGATGTTTTCTACGGCAGTATTCAAGACTTTTTAGAACAAGAGATTTCTGTTTTTGACGACCTCAGAAGCATCCTGAAAATTCAGTTCAATCGACTCCCTCCCATCGAAAAAGAGGTGATGTACTGGCTGGCGATTAACCACCATGCCTGCTCTCTTGAGGGGCTACAGTCAGATATCGTCGAAAGCGATCACAAGCGAAACTTGCTCTACACACTACAGTCGTTGGAAAGACGCTCTCTTGTCCAGGTAAAGCAGCCAGAACGCTCAGCAGGGGTCTCATTTCAGCTTCATCCGATTGTGGCAGAGTACGTGCTGGATCGCTTCATTCGGTCAATTTTCCAAGACTTGATGCGCGGAAATCTAGATCTTTTTAACAGCTATGCTCTGATGAAAGCAGATGCAGAAGAAGATCTCCGACAATGGCAGATTGAGATGATTGTTCAGCCTATTTTAGAACGGCTGAAGAATTACTGGAAAAGTCTCCCTCAAGTAGATCAGTATCTTAGTAAAAAGCTCGATGATTTTCGAGAAACCCACCCTGGTCAGCTAGGCTACGCAGGGGGTAATTTTGTGAATTTGCTAGTGCAGCATTCACAAGGAAATCTCTTTCGAAAGAACTTTTCACAGCTGACAATTTGGCAAGCCTATTTACAGGGTGCACAGCTCAAAGGGATTAATTTTAACAACTGTGAGCTTGAGCGCTCAGTATTTACAGAGACTCTTAGCGATGTTCTGGCGGTGGCACTGAGTCCGTCGTCTCAGTGGCCGCTGCTGGCAGCTGGCGATGCCAATGGGTTTGTTCATCTGTGGAATACTGGCCGGAGCGAGCAGTCTGAGGGGCCCTTTACGAGTGAGGAACACCCCGATAGCCGACGGTTGAAGGCAGGCGGAAAGCAGTCTGAGTGGTTAGCCCATCGAAGCTGGGTGAGAGCGATCGCCTTTGTCCCCCATCAGCCTTTGTTGGTAACCGGTGGCGATGACAGCGAGCTCAAGCTGTGGCGACTGCCGACTCTACAGCAGACAGTCTCTGCGCAGGTAGAACAGGTTTGGCAACAGCCGACGGGAGACTGGATCCATGCGGTGGCGGTCAGCCCAGATGGCAAAATAATTGCCAGCGGCGGCGATGACAAAATTACGCTCTACCATGCCGAGAGTGGTCAGCAAATTGACCGACTGCCTAGGAACCCGGAAACTAACGTTCTCTTAGACAATGAACAGCCTGCTGGTACGCAGCCAACTCAGCTACTAGATCCGGCTAGATCGGGTCAGCATGGCCGCGTTCGATCATTGGCGTTTAGCCCTGACGGACGGTGGCTAGCGAGCTGTGGCGATGACTTCAACATTCGCCTATGGGCGATGGATAGTCGCTCGCCTGAAACGCGTGAGTGCCAGCTACTAGAGGGCCATACAGATTTGGTCTATTCGGTGCGCTTTAGCCCAGATAGCAAGCGGCTGGTGAGCGGCGGCGGGGATGAACGGATCATGCTCTGGCAGCTCGCATTTTCTCATGTGCCTGATCAGATGCCTGATCAGATATCTGCGCAGTGGCAGCGCCTGCATACGTTAGAGCGGGTGGGCGATCGCATCAGATCCTTAGCAATTAGCCCTCAAGGTCATTTTCTTGCCAGCGGCGGTGACGATGCCCAAGTGAGCTTATGGGACCTGAATACGCTTGAGCGGGTTGAAGAATTTTCGACGCAAACGAGCCGCATCTGGTCAGTCGATTTTCAGCAGCAGGGAGAACGGCTGATGCTGAGTGCGGGCGGTGACAAACAGCGGCTGATGCTCTGGCAAGTCTCTACGGAGAAGGAGAGCGATCCGTCAGCGAACAAAACAACTCATCAATCGACAGAAACTGGCGAGCTGCCTAGCTCATTGAACCACTCGACTGATCAGTCAGTGGATCAGCCAGCGCCTCGGCCAATTGTTCGGCAGATTAGAACCTATCGAGGGTACACCAACAGCTTGCGGGCGGTGGCGTATCTGGGCGATCGCCGGATTGTGGGCGGCGGCGACAGTGGCGATCTTGCTGTTTGGGATACTGAAACGGGCGATCGCAAAGCTAACTTATCGCTGCATCATGGTCGCATTTGGGCGATCGCCGTGGATTCGCAAAATGCGCGTATCGCCAGTGCCAGCGATGATGGCACCATTCGCCTATGGGATGCCACTAGCGGCCAATGTTTGACCACATTAGCAGGACACAGTAGCTGGGTGCGGGCGCTCTCCTTTAGCCATCACGGTCGCTTTTTAGTGAGTGGCGGTGATGACTGTACGCTGAGAATTTGGAATCCGCTCTCGGGTTTTTGCCTAAAGATCCTAGAGCGCGCGAGTCAATGGATCCGTGCGGTTGCCTTTAGCCCGACCAATAGCCGCTATGTGATTAGCGGCGGCGATGATCAGCGGGTGAGCCTTTGGGATAGAAAAGAGGGCACGCAACAGTCTCTAGCAGCTCACGACCATCGCATTTGCTCAGTAGCCTACAGTCCCAATGGAAAGCTGATTGCCAGCGGTAGTGACGATGCGACCGTCATCTTGTGGGATGTTGATAGGGCAGAAATTATCCATCGCTTTACCCAGCCAGCGCTGGGGATTAAGTCGGTCGCGTTCAGCCCAAACGGCGACTATCTCGCAGCTGGGGGCGAAGATCAGCTGATTTACGTGTGGGATCTCACTGCTCAAAATCCTCAGCAGCAGTGCCTCGAGCTCAGCTCTCAAGAATACACTGGGCTAGCGGGTGGCATTCGCTCAGTTGCCTTTAGTCCAGACAGCCGATTTGTGATTAGTGCTGGCTTGGATGAAATGATTCGGCGAGGAGACTTGCGCCAGATGGCTGACCTACGCGAGCGGAATGAATCAGGTGAAGGAATGCTATTGCCTTTAATTCAGCGCGATCGCCCCTACGAAAATACAAAAATCGAAGACATCAAAGGGCTTAGCGGCTTACAGCTTGCAAATCTCCAAAGCTTAGGCGCGGTTAGCCGCTCAAAATCTCTGCTGCTGTAAACGCTCTACAAGCTTAAAGCAACATAGTTCAATCTATGCGGTTCAGGCTATGCCGTCAGGGCGGGTTCTTTGACCTCGCTCGAAGCCTGGCTATGGAGGCTAGCAGCCGCATCTGTAGCATTGCCAAAGCGGCGATCGCGTCCCTGAAAAGCCAGCAGCGCCCGGTGAAATTCACCTCGATCAAAATCAGGCCAAAAGGCATCGGTAAAATACATTTCGCTGTAGGCTAGCTGCCACAGCAAGAAGTTGCTCAGCCGCTGCTCGCCGCTGGTGCGAATGAGCAGGTCTGGATCGCCCTCTGTGGTGTAGAGATGCTGAGTGATAGTTGCCTCATTAATAGCACCAGCACCCAGTTCACCGCACTCCACCTTCTGGGCAATTTGCCGGCAGGCTTGAACAATCTCGCTGCGGCTACCGTAATTAATTGCCACATTAAAGTCTATCGCGGTATTCCCAGCCGTTTCCGCCATTGCCCGCGCAATCTCTCTTTGCAGCGACGGCGACAGTTCACCGAGATCGCCTAAGAATCGAATACACACGCCCTCTTTGTGCATTTCTTTTAGCTCTTTGCGCAGCATTTTTTCAAAGAGCACCATCAAAAAATCGACCTCAGCCGTTGGCCTGCGCCAGTTCTCGGTAGAAAAGGCATAGGCAGTCAGCGCGCCAATCCCCCAATCTTTACAGCAGCGCAGTAAGTTTTTGAGCATTTTCGCGCCTTGCCTGTGCCCAGCAACACGCGGCAATCCTCGCTGATTCGCCCAGCGACCATTTCCATCCATAATGACGGCGACGTGTTCGGGTAAGCATTGAGGATTGAGATCAGTCGGTAAAGCGGAAGATATGCTCATGGTTGTAGGTAGCCAGTTGACTATATGGAAATGCTGGAGAGGAAGATAAGAACAAAGCGCCGACGATCCTTAAAGTGCCAGGAATTGAATTGCTAGGAAACCGCTACGAACAGCGATATCGGCGGCGGTAGTCGATATTTGGTCTGCTGTCATCTGGCTTATTGCTGTCTATGCTTCATAATTCCCGTAAGTTTTTGGGAGTGTGCGAGTAATTTCACGGCAATCGACGAGGCTTTGGCTACTACGGTATGCCGCCGGGGCAGAGGATGTCAGTCGGAGAAAGTCGGGGAAAGTCGGCAGGAGAAGTGAGAATGAAGGGGGAGATGAATTTTTGGGAAAATCGTTCGCTGCGTTCGGAACATCGGGCAAGTAGCTGGTAGTCTACCTTTGCAAGCAATAGACTTGGGCTCAACCACCTTGAAGACAGATGGCGGTGAATGGCGACAAACAGTGATCAGCGACGATGGGAGTTGGGAATAGAGGCAGCGATTGAGTATGCTGATCAGCTACTGTATGACCGCACTGGCAGGCATTTAAGCGATTTGCAGAGCTGCATTATTCAGCAGAGCTGGCAGGGGCACACCTATGGTCAAGTCGCGACCTCAGCGGGCTATAGCGAGGGACATATCAAGGATGTCGCTTCTCAGCTATGGCGAGCCTTGTCCGAGGCACTGGGTGAACGCATTACCAAAGGGAACTTGCGATCGCGCCTGATCAACCGCATCAAACGCACCCTCAAAAGTAGTGCCGCTCGCCCCCCGTCCACTGCGTCTACTGCCGACGTTGCTCTTGCCCCTCGTCCTCACCTGACTGAGACGGCTCTTCCCCACTTCATTGGCCGTAAATCCGCCTTGGAAAGTCTGACAACGCTTTTTCAATCTCATCGCTTAATTGTCATTCAAGGTGAAGGCGGCATCGGTAAAACAACGCTCGCTCAGCAGTATGTGCAGAGATTCGACCAAGTGCTAGAGCTGCTAATGGCCAAAGAACCGGCCAATATCACGCCGGTAGAAAGCGTAGTAGAAGAGTGGCTACGACAAAACTTCAACGAGGAGCCGGGGCGCGAGTTTGGGGTGACGCTCAGCCGTCTGAAGCGCCACCTACAGACTAAACAGATTGGCATCTTAATCGATAATTTAGAGCCTGCTTTAGATGGCAATGGGCAGTTTCTTGCCAGCCATCGCCGTTATGTAGAGCTTTTACGGGTGCTGACCTTGAGTAGCGCTCAGGTGATAATGACCAGCCGCGATCGCCTCTGCGAACCCGGCATTAATGTCTACCACTATCGCCTGCCGGGGCTATCGCTAGCGTCCTGGCAACAGTTTTTTGATCATTGCCATACAGAGCACCCCAGCGATTCTTCGCAAACCGCTGCTTTGCGAAAAATGCATCGGGCCTATGGCGGCAATGCCAAGGCGATGGAAATTTTGTGCGCGGCGGTGACAAGTGACTTTGAGGGCGATCTGAGTGCTTACTGGCAGGAAAATAGCACTGACTTGCTGGGCACAGCCGATGTGAGAAATTTGGTCGCCAGTCAGGTCAATCGCTTGGCCAAGCTAGATGCTGATGCCTACCGTGTGTTTCTCCGGCTAGGCTGCTATCGCTATCAAGACCAGCCCCGGCTGCGGTCAGCGGCGATCACAGCGCTGATGTGGGATATTGCCCCGCAGCGGCAGCGGCAAATACTGAATTCCTTGCGCAACCGTTCTTTGTTGGAATGCTGTAAAGGCGACTACTGGCTGCATCCGGTGAGTCGGGCAGAGGCGATCGCGCGGCTACGCCAAAGTGAAGACTGGCAGCAAGCCAATCGGGCGGCGGCTGACTACTGGAGCGATCGCGTTTGCGCCATTGTCTCGCTCGAAGATGCCCTTCAGGCCCTAGAAGCCTACTATCATCTGATCGCCGCTGAAGACTATGATGCTGCCGCCGCTGGACTATTGCGCAGCCGCCACAATCAGTGGCAACAGTTCTTACCGCTAGCCAGCAATCTCTATCGCATGGGATTGTTGCAGCCCGTGATCAACGCCATTACTCAGGTGCTGCCTCGTGTGAATAAGGGTCGTAGCGAACTCAACAACATTTTAGGAGACGTGTATTGGATCACGGGGCGTATTCACAGTGCGATCGCCTGTCAGCAGCAAACCCTCAGCTACACGCAGCAAGCCCTTGACCAACAGCTTAATCAACCGCCCCATCAACCGCTCTGTGAACAAGCTGCCATCGATAAAACTGCCACAGATAAAAATGTCGATAAAAACGCTTACTACCTCAAAATGCTCACCGTCGATGCCTATCTCAGCATTGGCCTTTACTGCATTGATTTGTGGGAACTCACCCAAGCGGCTGAACAGTTTGAGCAGGTGATTGCGTTAGCGGCCAAAAGTGCCCATCAAGCGTGGGCAGACAAAGCAACCGTGGGCTTGGCGCTGGTGCGTGCATATCTCGGCGAGAGCCAAACGGCCAGGCATCTAGCCCATAGCCTCTATGCTCAATTTACGGTTGGTCCGACTGATCGACAGGGTCGTTCTGCTTATTTTTTACAGCTGCTAGGACAGGTCTTTAACTGTCTGAGCGAATTAGACAAAGCCGAGGTTTTGTACCAGCGGGCGATCACCTTTGCCGAGACCGGCCATTACATACAGGTCAAAGCCAAAGCGCTGACAGGACTGGCAGTCGTACAGCGGCAGCGGCAAGACTATGAGGGCGCTTTGAAGCTGCACACTCAGGCCGTAGCGCTGTGTGAAACAATTGGTGCCAAGTGCGATCTGGCGGAAGCCCACTTTCAGTTTGGGCTGAGTGTGGAAGAGCATCTAAAGGCGACAAGCCCCTCAGCTGGGCTATCTGTTGAGCTTCGAGACAGGCATTTCGCCAAACACTTCGCCAAACATTTCGAGAGCGCGATCGCATTATTTTCAGACATTCAAGCGCCGCAGCAGGTCACACGGGTGCGATCGCACACAACACCAGCGCTGGGCTCTATCTATAGATGCTAGATCTATAGATAGAGCGTGATACAAAGCGAGGAATGGTAGTCTACGGATGGTCTATACCTCTGAAAAAAGACGGTGATCAGGCCGCCTTGTGTCACTACCTTACGGGTCTCGAAGTTATGCGCTGGAAAACAGGTCGCCGGAGTCAAAACATTCAGGACAGACGAGGGATGGGCGGCGGTATCGGCCGAAGTCGCGGTGGCGGCAGTCCGATGATCGTCGGGGGCGGTGGGATTGGCATGGTCATCTTTGCCGTTGTGATTGCGTTGCTAGGCGGCGATCCGACTATTTTGCTGGATGCAGCAGCGCCTTCTCCCCAGCAAATTCCTGCTGGCGGTCAAGTAGAACCGCGATCGCCTGAAGAAGACGAACTCGCAGACTTTGTTTCTGTTGTCTTGGCCGATACCGAAGACACCTGGGACAGCATCTTCCCCCGCGAATTTGGGGGGAGCTATCGCTACCCTGAGCTCGTGCTTTTTACCGGCGCAGTCCGCTCCGCCTGTGGCACCGCTCAATCGGCTGTCGGCCCGTTCTACTGCCCCGCCGACCAGCAAATCTATATTGACCTAGGCTTTTATCAAGATCTGCGCTACAAGCTCGGGGCACCGGGCGACTTTGCTCAGGCATACGTCATCGCCCACGAAGTCGGCCACCACATACAAAATCTGCTGGGCATTTCTGAACAGGTTCGCGCCGCTCAAAGCCGCACGAGCAAAAGCCAAGCTAATCAGCTCTCTGTCAGACAAGAACTTCAGGCCGACTGTTTTGCGGGCATATGGGCTCACCATGCCGATGAGCAGCGCGACATATTAGAGCAGGGCGATATTGAAGAAGCCCTCAACGCCGCTAGCCAAATCGGAGACGACAATCTGCAAAAGCGACAAGGCGGCTTCGTCAATCCTGATTCATTTACTCACGGCAGCTCAGCTCAACGGGTGGAGTGGTTCCAGCGCGGCCTCAATTCTGGCGACGTTGACCAGTGCGACACCTTTAGCTAGCGCCTCTCTAATTAACGACTTCTCTTTTTGCTTCTCTTTTCACACTTGCATTGGTCTTGAGCAGCCTGATATCGCTGCTGATTCACCGCTACAGACTTCTGTAAATCTACCACCGGATTCGGATAATCAACGCCTATACGCACATCAAACCGCTTTTGCTCTACTGGCTGTAGCTTCCAAGGCTCATGCACTTTCTTTGGTGGCAGCGGTACTAGGGCTGGCAGCCAATGTTTCACATACTCGCCTTCAAGATCATAATCCTTCGACTGCTTTGGAATATTGAAATAGCGAAAGCCACGGGCATCATTGCCCACGCCTGCTGTGTAGTTCCAATTTCCCCAGTTGCTGCACACATCGTAATCAATCAGCAGCGACTCAAACCATTCAGCCCCCATCTGCCAGTCAATCCCTAAGTTTTTAGTCAAGAAGCTGGCCACATTTTGCCGACCTCGGTTCGACATAAATCCAGTTGCCGCAATCTCTTTCATGTTGGCGTCAATCAGAGGATAGCCAGTTTCACCCTCGCGCCATTTATCAAATCGTGTCCAGTCCTGCTGCCACTCAATCGGTAGTCCACGAATCCCGCCTTTGCGAAATACTTTATAACCATACTTCGCACAGACAAATCGAAAATAGTCTCGCCATATCAGCTCAAAGATCATCCAGTAGGTAGAGTTGTTCTGCTGGCGCTGATCCTCGTATGCCTGCACCTCTTCATACACCTTTCGAGGAGAGAGCGCACCATTCGCTAGCCAAGGAGAGAACTTGGAAGAGTAATCAGCCCCTAGCATACCGTTGCGAGTCTCTTTGTACACTTGGAGTTGATCCGCATCCCAAAAGTAATGCTGCAATCGCTCAAAGGCTTTGCTCTCTCCGCCTTTAAAAGCCAATACTCCTTTAGGATCTATTTGTTTTTCTAGTAGGCCAAAATCAGCGAGTGCTGGCAGCGCACCGAGATCAACACTCTTTGGCAAGGATGGCAGTGTCTCTGGCGTTGGAAACGTAGGCGCTATTTGAGTCTCTTTTTCGACCGCTTTGCGAAACTGCGTGAATACTTCTGGCAGATGGTTGATTTCAAAAGGCAGCTCATCGGGATGATACAGCGTGGCTCCCCAATACACAGATGAATTTACTTTCAGATCGCGCAGCGCCTTTTCTACACTGCGCTCTACGTCAGTTTCTTCTTGTGTGACCTCTTCATGCCAGTACACGGCGTCTATTTTCAACGCCTCGACTAACGCTGGGATTTCCACTTCTGGTTTACCCTGACGAATGAGCAAATCGCTACCTAAGCGTCGCAGTGACTGACGTAAATCAGCAACGCTCTCTAGTAAAAACTGGGCTCGGTAAGCGCCTGTTTTAGGAAAGCCAAAGGTGGTTTCGCCGAAGTGACGGGGATCAAAGCAGTACAGCGGAATGACTTGGGCTTTTTTCTCTAAGGCTCGGTGAAGCGGTTCGTGGTCGTGAAGGCGGAGGTCATTTCGGAGCCAGAGGAGAATGCGCATAGTCGGTGAAAGCCAAAGAAAAATGAAATGTGAGAGGGTTAGCTCATAAGCTGACTCGAGGATAATAGGATAGCGATCACGCCCAGTGCGACTGTAGAGAGGTAGATACCATGTCCGATAGCCAAGATCTAAAGGCGCAGTTAGAAGCGATCTGTGAGGATCTGTGGTGGAGTAGCGAAGCTGACTATCCAGTGGAGGTTGTTTGGCAGCCAGCTACAGCGATCGCCACATCAGCCGATCATTCGATAGAAGAACAGATTTATCAGTGGGTCGACCAAAAAGAACCGAGGCAAAAACAAAGAGCCATTGAAATTTCGAGCCTAGAAGATATTTTTGGGCAAGCCACTACGCCCAAAAGCTGGCACACGGCTGAGGATAAAGTCCAACTCTCCAAACTTCATGCGCTAAAATCGCTCCTAACCTCTGCTCTAAACTCCCCACAGGTTTATCGCTGTGGGGAGATAGAGATCGCCGCCTACGCTCTAGGCGTTGCCTTTGACGGCACCCTTGCAGGGGTAAGGACAACGCTCGTCGAAACCTAAATCGCGATTAGCCCCGCTTGTCTTCCATTAGCAAACCGCTACAGATGGGGCCGGATCAGGCATCGCCACTGTAGGTAGCAGCAGGCGATTGAGGGCACTGATCACCCCGCAAAAAGAGGCCGTCACGATGTTTTCGTGGATGCCAATAC
>JBAUIB010000071.1:0-4099 GCA_049680585.1 Phormidesmis sp. | reverse complement strand
GGAGAGGGTAATGGCGGCAATATCAATATTGATTCAGATTTTGTCGTGACCAATCCGTTTGAAGATAGCGATATTATTGCCAAGGCGACTCAGGGGCGGGGTGGCAATATTGAGATTGATACCTTTGGGCTATATGGCATAGCGGAGAGGCGCGCGATCGCCAACAACGGAACGAACGACATCGACGCTAGCTCAGACTTTGGTGTGAGCGGCACACTTGCACTCAATCAGTTAATCGAAGAATCTGGTCAAGGCGTTGTAGCCCTCTCAGAACAAGCCTTAGAGACATCTGCCGCGGTAGCGCAAGGATGCCAAGCTAATGGTAATCGCCTTATTTTTTCCAGACGCGGGGGCTTGCCACTAGCCCCTACTAGCGCCGCCGAAATCAATCCATCGCTGGTTGATTTGGGCAGAAGCTATCCAGCAGATAGTCCCTCAGCCCTTAATCATTCTGGTGAAGCGGCCACTGAAGCACCTCCTGAGACGATTAGCGAAGCCGCCAGTGAAATAAAAGACGTCTCTGAGTCATCGTGGGTCGAAGCAAGCGGCTGGACAACCGACGAAGATAACCAAGTGGTTTTGACGGCTCCGCCTCAAGGTGACTCTGCGATCGCAGGTAAAACAGCGTCTAACTGCGCAGGCTGATCCAGTCCACCCAAGGTCACCCAGCAAGATTATTTACTTAGGAAAGGGCAATATGCGAAACCGGTGGCGCATCCTCAAGCTCCCTTTTGCATTGCTTTTGGGCATCGCAATTAGTTTTAGCAGCGGGCACGATCTCATGCGGATGACCCGCTCGGACTCAGCCACCGCTCAAATAATTGTCCCGCCATCACTCCCTACCGATCAGCGAACGGCGAGCCCAACGCATCAGCTCGCCGTTCGCCCTACCGAACAGGAAACTGACGCGCTGACGCTAGACGAGCAGGCGCGCAGAGGCAGACAGCTATATCTCGATGGGCAGTTTGCCGCAGCGATCGCCCTATGGCAGCACATCGCGCAAATCTATGCAGCCCAGAACAACCCATTAGCTCAATCCAGCACCTTGAGTAATTTGGCGTTGGCCTATCAGCAGTTGGGTCAGTGGGAAGACGCACAGACTGCTATCGCCAATAGCCTACAGCACTTAGCCACAGCCCCGACCACCAAGGCCAAATGGCCAGTGCAGGCCCAGGCACTGATGGCCAAAGGCAGCCTGCAAATAGCGCGCGGTCAACCGGAAGAAGCGCTGGAAAGCTGGCAGCAGGCGGAGAGGGTCTATACCAATAGCGATGATATCGCTGGGAGCAATCGCGCCCAGATAAACCAGGCTCAGGCGCTGCGCGAGTTGGGTTTTTACTATAGAGCAGTCGAAAAACTTCATCAGGTCAAAGATACGATGGAGAGTCAGCCGCGATCGCCCCTTACAGCCGTGATGCTAAGGCGGCTAGGTGAAGCGCTCAAGCTCACGGGCGAACTGACAGAAGCTCAGGCAATACTCACACAAAGTCTGGCGATCGCCGAGCAGCATGATCTCACTGAAGAAGTGAGTGCCACCCTACTGAGCTTGGGACATGTGGCGCGTAGTGCAGGCACCCTTTCAGCCGCAGATGATTTTTATAAACGGGCGATCGCCGCCCTTGCGAGCAATCCATCCGCAGGGCAACTCGTGCCCATTCAGCTAGCTCAGCTGTCGCTGTGGGCAGAACCCGGCCAAGAGAATAGCCAGTGGCCTGAGCTCACCCGGCTATGGCCAGCTATTCAGCAACAGTTTGATCGCCTGCCCCCGAGCCGAACGGCTGTCTATTACCAGGTTAACTGGGCCAACAGCTTAATTGCCTTCAACCAAGCTGTTACAGCGTCAGTCCAGACAGATGACGTGAGCGTTGACGCTGTCGATTGGTTAGTCATTGCTCAGCAGCTCCAGCGAGCGGTTGAACAGGCTCACACTCTGGCAGATCCACGAGCGGAAGCCTATGCGGTCGGTACCTTGGGCCAGGTGTATGAACAAACTCAGCAATGGGCGATCGCTCAGAGCCAAACCCAGAAAGCCCTCCGCCTAGCCAACGGAGCTGCCGATATGGCGTATCGATGGCAATGGCAGCTAGGCAGGATTCGGCGATCGCCTAGCAATCCTGAACAGTCCGTGCCAAAGGCTATAGATGCCTACTCCCAAGCCATCACCTCTCTGGCAGAATTGCGAGGAGATTTAGCAGCTGGCAGCGACACGATGCAGTTCTCCTTCCAAAAGGAGGTAGAGCCCATTTACCGTCAGTTGGTGGACATACTCCTCCAAACAGATCGCCAAGCCCCAGAGTATCAACAGAACCTGGGCAAAGCTCAGGACGTGATTGAATCGCTTCGACTGGCAGAGCTAGACAACTACTTTAAAGAAGCCTGCACCGATACTCAACCCGTTGATATCAGACAGATTGATCAAAAAGCAGCGGTTATCCACTCGATTGTTTTGGAGGATCGCCTCTCCGTTATCCTGCGTTTGCCCAACCAACCCCTTCAGCATTTTTCGACGGATATTTCAGCTAGCGAGGTGACTGAAATGACTACACAGCTTCGCCAGCAGTTGGTTATTCGCAGCCGTAGAGACTACTTTCCGCTTGCTGAACAGGTTTATCAATGGTTGATTGCGCCTGCCCGTACGGCGATTGATCGCAGTGGAATAGATACGCTTGTTTTTGTCTTAGACGGACCGCTACAGAATATTCCGATGGCGACACTGTACGATGGCGATCGCTTTTTGATTGAAGACTACAGCGTTGCCCTGACCCCTGGCCTCAATCTAATGGATCCTCAAAGCTGGTCACCTACAGGCTTGAGCGTGTTAGCCGCTGGTCTGACAGAGAGCCGCCTTGGACTGGCTCCACTACCCTATGTCGCAACAGAAATTGAAAAAATAACAGAACACGTCTCTCGCACCGCCACGCTTATAAACCAACAGTTTACGCATCAAACGCTTCCCGATAAGCTCAAGTCAACCCCGTATCCGGTGGTGCATATTGCCACCCACGGTCAGTTTGGAGCGACGCCGGAAGAGACCTATCTACTTGCTTGGGATGAGCTGATCAAGGTGAAAGAAATCAGCCAAATGCTCCAGGCCAACCTGGGTGATCGCGAGGCGATAGAGCTACTGGTACTCAGCGCGTGCGAAACGGCTAGCGGCAACCAGCAGGCAGCATTAGGGCTATCAGGTATTGCGATCAAGGCGGGCGCTCGCAGCACGATAGGTACGCTATGGGCAATTAATGACGAAGCGACCTCTATCTTCGTGGGCTATTTGTACCAGCAGCTCATGCGCCCTAACACAACCAGAGCTGACGCACTTCGACAGGCGCAAATCAAGCTGTTAGAAGATCCTCAATACCGGCATCCTATCTACTGGGCACCTTATGTTTTGTTGGGAAGCTGGCTGTAGCTGGTTTTTAAGCGGGTGAGGAGGCCGATGAGGGAGCTGAAGTAGCAAAGTCTGTCGGACTTTGGTCGCGCCGATGCCGGATAGGAATGGGAGGGCCGGAGTGATCGCCCACCAAAGCCGCCGTGCTTTCTAACGCTGTTCTGAGTCGTTTGGCAGCGTAGATAGACATATCACGGGGGACACTGATGCGATCGCGCAAATATCGCAATCCCAAGTCACTCCCCGCAGGCGGACAGCAGACATCATCTGTCACTAGGTAAGTTAGGGCGCTGCGTAGCGCTTCATCGAACAAACCGTCTTCAGCCGGATTCACTCGAACAATATTGTGCCGATGCTTAATCACGCGCTGAAGGGCTTCTGCTTTCGAGCTTTCAGGTTCAGGGTAAGTCACATCTGGCAGGCCGAACCAAGGCCCGCTATCTACTTTCGCCTGGTTGCGCTGCGTTTGGGGCTCGCCGTTTTCATAGCAGCTGCCCATCTGCGGCGGCAGGTCGTGGGCGTGGGTGTGAAAGTCGCTCTGGGTGCCGCGATAGGTCGGGCGGCTTTCCATCGCATCAAACCAGGCTGACAGGTGAGGATTTTCCTCTCGCAGGGAGTAGCCCTTGTAGTAGTACAAGCTGGCATTCATGCGCTCTACATAAGGGGTAAAAATCACATCAGCGGTACTAAACTCGGCTAAAAAGTACGGCC
>JBAUIB010000070.1:0-9324 GCA_049680585.1 Phormidesmis sp. | reverse complement strand
CTCCTGGTATTGGCGAAATCATTGGCGGGGCCCAGCGAGAAGAGCGCTTAGAAGTCCTGGAGCAGCGGATTGAAGCGGCGGGGTTGCCGATAGAAGACTATTGGTGGTATCTCGATTTGCGGCGCTATGGCACGGTTCCCCATGCCGGATTTGGCCTAGGCTTTGAGCGACTGGTTCAGTTTATGACCGGGATGACGAATATTCGCGATGTGATTCCTTTTCCTCGTACGCCGGATAATTTGGAGTTTTAAGAAGGATCGAATGGCGTAACAGGAAATCAACATACGTCGTCAGGCGTGCCAATAGCCTTTATTGTTAATCTCGTTAGTGATCGCATCGGCTATCTTCTCGGTATGCGCACCCTATGGCTCCCAAAATCCTGGCAATTTTCAACGGTAAAGGCGGCGTCGGCAAGACCACCACAGCCGTTAATCTTGCCGCCATTTTTGCAGAAACCCAATCGGTGCTCTTAGTCGATGCTGACACCCAGGGATCCGCTAGCTGGTGGGCAGATCGAGCCGACAGCGCCATCGGATTTGACGTCAGCCAAGAAACCAATCCGGCATTGCTTGGTAAACTAAAGGATATCGATGCGTATGAACTAATTGTGGTTGATACCCCGCCTGCATTAAGCTCCCAGGCACTCACCGCCGTTATCCCCATCGCTGACTATCTACTTCTGCCGACCCCGCCTGCACCGATGGACATTGCCGCTCTCGTGCAAACAGTCAAAAAAGCGATTGTGCCCTCCGGTATCCTGCACCGGGTCTTGCTCACAAAAGTAGATTCGCGCAGCCTCAAAGAAGCGCAAGAAGCGCAGGAAATGCTTTTAGAACTCGATATTCCAGCCTGCCGGGCATTTGTCAAAACCTACAAAGCTCACGAGCGGGCCGCTTTAGAAGGCGTTGCCATTACTCAGTGGAAGGGCAAAAGCGCCACCGCAGCCAAAGCAGACTACTACCGAGTTGCTAACGAAATTCAAACGGACTGGAAAGACTCATGACCAAAAAGCGGATTGCGGACTTACTCAAAGAAGAAGTCGAAAAACCGGCCACCGGAAAAGCGGCGGACAGCAATGACAGCGAGGGTAAAGCCACCGCTAAAAAACGCACCGCCAAGACGACCGCTAAGACGGCCGCAAAGACACCTGCCAAGACGACCGCCAAGACAGCCGCAACTAAAACGCCTGCTAAAACGCCCGCCAAATCTGCAGCGAAATCTACCGCCAAAGCCAGCAGCGCGAGCAAAAATAGCGCTCAGGAAAATGACCCCGTTCTCACCTCAAAAATAAGTGACTTGGAAGCGGCCCTACAGAAATCCACCGCTCAGATTAGCGCTCTGCAAGACGATATAGAGACTCATCAAGACCGTATCTTTGAGCTCAAAGACAGCCTCGAAAAGGCACAAAGCGAGAGCCAAGAGAAAGAGAGCCAGCTTCAAAAGCTCAGTGCTGAGCTTAAAGAGGCCAAGCAGGTTATTTTAAACCTGTCTGCAACCCACCAGGACGCAGCGATTCCAGCAGACCCCTCTCAGACAAAGAGCCAAATTACGACAACAGAGCCCGCAGCAGCAAAAGCGTCTGAGAACGCTAGCAAGGCGCGACAGTCACTGAGCGTCACGCGTCCTCGCTACTCCAGCTATAAATCTATTCCTGAGTACGCGATTGATCGAGGTACGCCGCTCAAAGGGCAGAACAATAGCATGATGAGCGATGACGATATTGGCTGGGTGGATTAGCTAGAATCGGGATGAGCCCATCGGTATGGGATCTCAATGAGCTGTCAGTGGAGATATTGTATGACCTTCAATCAGCCCGTTCGCGGGCAGCGCGCTGTTGCCAAGGGGTTAGCAGTCGGATTAGTCGTAGGCGCGATCGCCCTGAGCTTAATCGGCTGTAGCGGCGGCTCACCGACTACCGACCAGGCCCAACAAATCGATCCAGTCGAGCCGGCCAATTCTGAACCGGCCAATTCTGAACCAGCCACCTCGGACCAGGCTGCCGCAGAAGCCGAGCAATCTGCCCGCGCTGAATACGAGGCGCAGATGAAGCAGATCGCAAGCGTTTTGGACGGGATGGATCGCGCTGAGCTGATCGGCAATTCGCCAACCAAAGGTCCGGCCGATGCAGCGGTCGTCTTGCTGAAGTTTTCAGATTTTCAGTGCCCTTACTGTGCGATCGCCGCTGCGGATATGAAAACCTTTACCGAGCGTCACACGTCAGATGTGCTCTATGTGTACAAGCAGTTTCCGCTGGTGAGCATTCATCCAGAAGCGATGCCCGCTGCTAAAGCCGCTTGGGCAGCAGGGCAGCAGGACCAGTTTTGGATTTATCACGATGGCTTGTTTGCCTACCAAGATAAGCTGGGCGAAGACTATTACACTGAGCTAGCTGAGCAAATTGGGCTGGACATGGCTCAGTTTGAGCGCGATCGCAACAGCCCTGAAGCCCAAGCAGCCGTTGAGCAGGATGTCGCCCTAGCCCGCGACTTAGGATTGCGAGGCACCCCCACCTTTTTAATGAACGAGCTGCTAATTCCCGGCGGCACCCCCTTAGAATTATTTGATGAAGCGGTTGTCAGACTCAAAGCAGCAGATGCTCAAGCGAATTAAGGCTTTTGCCTCTTGTTCTGCTGGCAAAGCTCTTTTTTTGACTCTTTTCTTGGTAGTCTGATCGCAGCGGCGCGCCAACGGAAAACTCATGGCATACGACTCTAAAACCTATGGCCAAAGCCCGTTTGGAAAGCCGATTAAACCAGATGGCAGCGACCAGTCGGATGTTAAATCGGATATTCAATCGGATAGCAACAGCGATCGCCTAGAAAAAGCCAACACCGCTAAAAGCCCTCGCGCGGCGCAACCCGCACAGTCGCCTCCCTTAGCAGACACGTTTCCTGTGATTCCAGCCGCGACCCCGTCGAGTCAATCGCCTTTAGCGAAAACCCAATCTAGCGCGTCCAACCCGGCAGACAACAAGGCCCGCAGCAAGTCACGATCGCGCAAGTCATCTGCCAAAACCACAGCCGCTAAAACCACAGCTCGTAAAAGCAAAAGCAAGAAAGAAGCGCAACCCGCTCAATTTCAAACAGAAGCGGCTGAGCCAATGGCCGCTCAGCGATTTTCCGAAGAAGATCGCCGGGCCTATCTATCGCTGCTGTATAAAACCGGTATATCAGGGCTGGTGTGGGCTGTGCTTAGGCTCTCTCGCCATGAGCTGTCTGAACGAGCGATCGCGATTATCAATGTCGCCATTCATCCGTTTATGGTGGCCTGCCTAGCCGTGATCGCGACCATCGCGCTCACCTTTTGGACTCGCCATTTGCTCGGCGATTTGGCCCAGCATACGCAAAAGCTTCATGCCGACGCTGAGATGCCCGACGGCCAAAACTATCGCCCGACGCTAGAAATTGTCGGCGACGCTTTAGCGTACAATCCCAAATTCCGCAAAAACGTTGCCGCTTTGTTTAATGCGGCCTCTATTGTGATTTGTAGTTTGGTGAGCTATCTGATCACCTTTGCCCTTTTCCCCACCGACTAGCGGAGCCCTATGAGTAACCCAGCCAGCCAACCAGCCAGCCAACCTAAGATCATCGTATTAGATGATGATCCCACCGGATCTCAAACGGTTCACAGCTGTTTGCTGCTGCTCAAATGGGATGTCGAAACGCTACTGCTGGGCCTGAAAGATGCCTCACCGATTTTCTTTGTGCTGACCAATACGCGATCGCTCAACCCCGAAGCCGCCGCCGCCGTCACCACCGAAGTCTGCGAAAATCTCAAGCTCGCCCTCGCCCAGTCCAACACATCCAACTTTCTACTCGTTAGCCGTTCCGACTCCACCCTGCGCGGCCACTATCCGGTTGAAACGGATGTGATTGCCCAGCACCTCGGCCCCTTCGACGCGCATTTCCTAGTTCCCGCCTTCTTTGAAGCGGGCCGCGTCACGATTGATAGCACCCACTACATCGAATCTGCTGACGGCAAGCGCACCGCCACCCACGACACCGAATTTGCCAAAGATTCTGTGTTTGGCTACAGCACTAGCTATCTGCCAGAGTACGTAGAAGAGAAAACGAAAGGCCGCATTTCGGCTAGCCAGGTGGAACGCTTTTTGCTCGATGATATCCGCCAGGGATCGCGCGATCGCCTCATAAGCCTGCACGACAATCAGTGCGTCGCTGTAGACAGCCAGCAGCAGAGCGATCTCGATCAGTTCGCCACCGATCTCAACACCGCTGCCGCTCAAGGCAAAAAGTTTTTATTTCGTAGTGCGGCTAGCCTGCTCACGGCCCTAGCCAAGCTCCCGCCTCAGCCCACACCGCCGGAAGCGATGAACCGCATCACGCGTTCTTCCTCCGGTGCGATCATCATCGGCTCTCATGTCAAAAAGACCACCCAACAGCTTCAAGAACTGCTGAAAGTGCCTGGGATTGTCGGTATCGAAATCGACGTGGCGCAGCTAAAAGAGGCACCTAAAGAGAGTCACGACAAACTGTTGCAGTCAGCCCGCAGCGAAATAGAACAGATTCACGCTAACGGCCAAACGCCAGCCATTTATACCAGCCGCGAAGAGCTAACCTTTGCTGACAAACAAACCCGCCTTGCGTTTGGAGAAGCCGTCTCAACCCTACTCATGGATATTGTCAAGGCGCTCCCGTCAGACATTGGCTTCCTCATCAGCAAAGGCGGCATTACTTCCAACGACACACTTAGCAAAGGGCTCTCGCTCACCTCAGCGCGTCTACTCGGTCAGGTCATCCCCGGCGTTTCGGTGGTCATAACCGCGTCAGATCATCCTCAGTTTGCGGATTTGCCGGTTGTGCTTTTTCCTGGCAATGTAGGGGGGGATGATGCGCTGGCATTGGCTTATCAGCGCCTTTGTGCGTCACCTGCCTCTCGTAATCTCTGAAGCCAGATGTATAACGTAGCAACTGAAGCAGTTATCTTGGTATAAGGTCCATCTGGTACACAAACGTATGGTGAGAAAAATCCTGATCTTGACAGCAAGCCCTAGCGACGAATCAAAGTTGCGAGGGGACAAGGAGATGCAAAGCATTCAGGCAAGGTTAAGAAAGGCTTCTCACCGAAATAGATTTGAAATTATCTTTAAGTGCGCCCAGCCAAAAACGTTGCTGGATGCAATTGAGGACGAAGAACCGGAGATTGTCCATTTCTGCGGACATGGCAGCGCAGCGGGGATCATTTTAGAAGGCGAATCGGGCGACTCTAGTCTGGTGCCTACCGATGTACTGGAAATGCTATTTGAGCGGGCTAAAACGTACGTGAAATGTGTACTTTTAAACGCTTGCCACTCTGAAATGCAGGCTCGTGCTATCAGCAAGCATATTCTGTACACTATCGGGATGGAAGGCGAGATTCTTGATGGGGCAGCAATCGCCTTTGCCGGGGCATTTTATAAAGGCTTAGGAAAAGGAGAATCTATTGAATCTGCTTTTAATGGAGGACATCTAGCAGCGCGTTTGATTAATGCTAGTGAAGTGCCCAAGCTCTTTAGAAAGAACTCACCCAGTTTCTCGCGCAGGGCTTTGAATGTTGTTCAATATGGAACGCTCTCACTGACAAAAGCTGCCACGAACATAAATCGGCGAGTGCTTTTACTGATAGCACTGGCCTGTCTTGCCTTTGTGGTTGCGATCGCTTTGCCTCAGTTGGGAAACCAACAATCTTCTGTTTCTCCACCTGGCTTGCCCTCTAACTTGTCCTCTGGCACTAACGAAATGAGCATTAGCAGCGGAGAGATCCTGATTCTGCCTGAAGACGCTTATGAAAACGGTAGCCTTGATTTTGCAGAGCAGGGGGCCGAAGACTTTGTGGCGGCTTCTACCGGCAACGAAAGCTATAATGATGCAGTTATTTCTTTTGGTGAGGCAATCGAGGCAGATAGAAACAATCCAGAGCCTTACATTTACAGAAACAATGCGATCGCACGGCGGCGACTGGCTGAAGAGAGTCGTAAAAAATATGTGCTGGCAGTGGCTGTTCCAGCCAATACCCAAGACAACAATGAAGACCGCGCTGAGGAGATACTGCGTGGCATTGCAGATGCCCAAGCTTGCTATAACGGGCTAGAAACCGAAAGAGAAAACTACTGCCCTCCGGGCTCAACCTACTCGTTAGAAATCAGAATCGCAGATGATAAAAACACATATGACGGAGCTAGAAAAGTAGCCGAGGCAGCAGCCTCCGACGATGAAGTTGTCGGTATCATTGGACACTATGCTAGCGAGAGAACGGCGGACGCACTGCCTATATACAGCCGAAACAACATTCCTGTTATTTCCTCGGGCAGTACTAGCTCAACGATAGAAGATGATAATTTTTATAGAACTACCGCTTCAACAGCAAAGCTTGGAGAGAGGCTGGCCGCGTATACAGAAACACAAGGAATCACAAAAGTATTTGTTTTTGTAGATAATCCAGATAAATACAGCAGAACCGCTGGTAGCGATTTTGAAAAAGCACTCAGGCGTAGAGAGATAGAATACGAACGAATCTCCTTCACTTCAGAATGGAATATTGAAGATAGCGTGGATTCCAATAGTTCTACGGAAAAAATTGCAGTCGCCATTTTTCCGCCTTCGACGTTAACTAGCAGCTTTGAGAATGAACCCGAGAGAGATCGCAGAGTACTCGAAGTTGCCGAACAAATAAAGCCAAGAGGCAATATTTTGCTCTTGGGCGGAAGCGCACTGTTCAGTGCCTCTACCTCTCTAGAACCATCAGACTCTCTAGAACCATTAGCGTTCGAAGATATGGTTCTGGCCGTACCTTGGTTTGCTGCTGATTTTTCGGATCAAGACAGCTATGCCACTCTTAGTGGAAAAAAATGGGGCGGTGATATTAATTTTTTCACAGCGAGTAGTTATGATGCTGTCCAAGTATTTATGGAGGCGCTATCTGATATTGATAACGAAGCGTTAAACAATGAGGAAGTCCGAACAAGGCTTCTAGAAACGCTAGACTCGGTTAGGCTACCCGCCAGATATACTTCTGGACTGACTGCTTTACCCGAATTGGAATTTTCAGAGAGCCGTGAACCCAACAGAGAAGCCGTACTTGTTCGAATCGTTCCTAAAGAACTCGGTGATGGGTACAAATTTCAGCGAGTACCCGATTCTTAATTCACGAGCTGAGGGAGACATACTCAACCTCATCTAGAATGTGCGGACCGATGTAAGGACTCAATGACTCGACGGTGATCAGGTCAACGGCTCTGCCAAAAAGATCTTCTAGGAAAAAGGATAGGTGGATGAAGTTGTCGAACGTTTTCTGGTCTGGCTCGAAAGTAACTAAGATATCAACATCACTTTGAGCATGAATTGCGCTACCACGAGCAAACGAGCCAAAAACGCCGCAACGTTTAACCCCAAAGCGGTGCAGCTCCTGGTGACATTCCTGGAGCAGTGCCAGCACTTGCGCTTTTGTTTGTACAGGCATCGCTTGCATTGATGATTTATCTGATGCTGAGTCTATCACAACACAATAAAGGGCTCACAGGTAAGCAACAGGCTTATGAAATCAGCTCAGCAAGTTCCATCCAGCGTTCGGTGGCGGTGTCGATTTCGGTGGCGATCGCCGCAATCTCCTCAGACAGCTTTTGCAACTCCTCATAGTCGCTGGGCGGCTCAGGATACAGCAGCTTTTCTAGCTCAGTCTTCTTCGCCTCTAGCTTAGGAATCTTACTTTCTAGCGAAGCATATTCTCTTTTCTCTTTATTAGAGGCTTTTTTGGTTTGAGAGGAAGCGGTTGTTTTTTTAGTTGATTTGGCTACCTGCGTGGCCGAGGCTTTCTGATCCTTTTCGGCCTGCGCTGCTTTTTGCGCTGCTTTCTGAGCAGAATCTTCTTTCTTTTTAGCCTCTAAATAAACAGAATAGCTGCCAGGATACCGGCGGATGTTGCCACCCGGCTCTAAGGCAAAGATATTGCGCACTGTTCGATCTAGAAAATAGCGATCGTGAGAAACCGTAATCACGCAGCCGTTGAAGTCTTCTAGATAGTCTTCTAGGACGGTGAGCGTTTGCACATCGAGATCGTTAGTGGGCTCATCGAGAATCAGCACGTTGGGGGCGCTGAGCAATACGCGCAGCAAATACAGACGCCGCTTTTCTCCGCCGGAGAGCTTGTGAATCGGGGTGTACTGCTGATTGCTGGTAAAGAGGAATCGCTCTAGCATTTGCGAAACGCTGATTTGGCTACCGTCGGCGGTGGTGACAAAGGCGCCTTCTTCTTGGAGGTAGTCCATCACCCGCTGATTTTGATTGAGCGCGTCGAGCAGTTCTTCTGAATGCTGGTTAAAGTAGCCAATATGGATGGTCGAGCCAATCTCGACTGTGCCGCTGTCGGGTTCTACTCGCCCGGTGATAATGTCCATCAGGGTGGATTTGCCTGCGCCATTGCCGCCGATAATGCCGATGCGATCGCTCGCCGTAAAGTTATAGGTGAAGTCTTTAATGAGCGTGCGATTGCCATAAGCCTTGCTGACGCCCTTCAGCTCAATCACCTTTTTGCCAATTCGCCGCCCCGGCGTATCAATCTCGACCTTTCCCTGCGTTTCTTTGAAGGTCTTGTCCTTCATTTCCTCAATCCGACCAATCCGCGCATTTTGCTTGGTACTGCGCGCCTTTGGCCCCTGCCGCAACCAGGCTAGCTCGCGGCGCAGCATCCCTTTAAACTTTTGCTGTGAACTGGCTGATGACGCCTCCTGCGCCGCTTTTTTCTCTAGGTAATAGGCATAATTACCGGCGTAGGTATATAGATCAGCTCGATCAATTTCAATGATGCGGTTGGTGACCTTATCCAAAAAGTAGCGATCGTGGGTAATCAGCACCAGTGCCCCGCGAAAGCGGCCCAGATAATCTTGCAGCCACTCCACCGACTCTGCATCTAAATGGTTGGTCGGCTCATCCATCAGCAGCAAGTCTGGATCGCTCATCAGCGCCGTGGCTAGCGCGATCCGCTTGCGATAGCCGCCAGAAAGATCGCCCACTCTCGCCTCAAAATCTTCAATCCCTAACTTGCTGAGAATGATTTTGGCATTGGTTTCAAGATCCCAAGCCCCTTCACTCTCCATTTTTTCGCCGACTACGGCCAGCCGGTTCATCAGCGCATCGAGATCTTGGGTATCGGGATGAGACATTTTGTGAGAGAGTGCTTCATACTCGCGCACGAGCTGCATCTGCTCGCCGCAGTCTGCAAATACCTGGTCGAGCACCGTTAGGTCTTCGTCAATGTCAGGCTGCTGGGGCAAATACACCAACCGAGCACCGGATTTGGTCAGCCGTTGACCGCTATAAATCGGCTCCATTC
>JBAUIB010000069.1:0-16200 GCA_049680585.1 Phormidesmis sp. | reverse complement strand
CGATGCATTTATTCAGAATGCGGCAGAGAAAGTAGGCATCGGCGCAGTTAAGTACGCTGACTTAAGTCAAAACCGCATCAGCGACTATACCTTCAGCTATGACAAAATGCTGTCGCTTCAGGGCAATACCGCGCCCTACATGATGTATGCCTACGTGCGGGTTCAGGGCATTAGCCGTAAGGGTGACATTGATTTTCAGGCACTAGAGGCTGAGGTCACGCTGACAGAAGAGAGCGAGTTCACCTTAGCTAAGCACCTGTTGCAAATGGACGAGGTCCTCGATGAGGTCGAAAGAGATCTCTTACCCAATCGACTTTGCCAGTACTTGTTCGAGCTCAGTCAAAAGTTTAACCAGTTTTATGATCGCTGTACGGTACTGCAAGCGGAAGAGCCAGCACGCACGTCGCGGCTTGTCCTATGTGATTTGACAGCCCGCTCGCTCAAGCTCGGTCTATGTTTATTAGGCATTGACGTCCTAGAGCGGATGTAACGTTTATACAGCGTCAAAATCTAGATTGATCGGTTTGTCAGGAATGTTTTGGCGAATAGATTGCGAGGTCACTGATGTATCTGAGCTGACTGTTTCAAAATGAAAGCGATCGCACCAAACTCGCCCAGCTCCCGCCAGCAGCACCCCAAAGGCAATCAGCTCAGCGGCAGCAGGCACATCTAGCACCACTACATACTGTGTCCAGTCAGTAGTGCCCGTGATAGCACGATTTTGCATATTGTCGAAACTCAGCGATTGATCGTTAGCACCGTCAACCCGCATCCACAAACCAGCCCAAAATTCGACTCGCTCTGTTCTCAGATAGGCGGATAGCTTTAGCCGCTTACCCCGATAATCACCGGCCTTAAAAGCCTGCATCATTGTCCCAAAGCCATCCGCCTGCGCTAGCTTCGACTGAATAAGTGCGCTATGTTGTCCGCTGAACGCAACTGCGCTATCTAGCAAAATATCGTAAGCATTCGGACGAGAACCGGCTTTACGCCAGCCACGAGGCACACTAAGAGAAGAATTCGCTTCCGCCGTATCTGATAGAGAAGCCTGATGATTAGGTTTGGCATAGTCTTCTTTCGTCAGAATGAGATCAAACGCATCTAAACAGAGCACGAGGCTTTGTTTATCGACCCCAGTCTCTCGATTCAACACTTTGGCAACCGTAATAGGCGCAAGCCCGCTGCGCTGACTGAGCGCTTCAAAGGTATAGCGATCGCCATCATTCTCCCAAATTTCTGCCTTGCGCTTCGCCGTCAAAAGCTTTTGCAGCCCCGCCTGGGTTAAGACCACACCGCGCTTACGCTTTTTTGGGTTTCCTGACATATGTCTTTGCCTATAGGCTCTACTCAAACGCTTCAAAAGACAGGTTAGTCGGTGAGCGCAACTGCTCGCTCTCATCAGAGTGAAGATCGGTGGTTGGGACAGTTTCATCGACAACTTCAAACTGAAGATCGTCCATCCATACCTGTCCAGAACCGCCTAAAAGCAGACCGAAAGCAATCTTGCTGCTTTCTGCTGGCACATCCAAAACAACGTCATAGGGCTGCCAATCTACGGTGCCTCTAATCGGGCGATTTTGCATATTATCAAAGCCCAAAACTTGATTTGAAGCCCCGTCCACCCTCATCCAAAGCCCAGCCCAATCTTCAACCGCTGCTGCCTTTACGTAGCCCCGGAGTCGCAGTCGCTGTCCTTGGTAGTTCTCAGCATCAAAAACCTGCATCAGCGTACCAAATCCTTCTAACTCCCCCTCTAACGCTCGGATAGTGCCGCTGGCATCACCCGAATAAGTCACGCCATTGTCCGCACCCATATCGTAGTCTTCAGGGTGACTCCCCGCTTTAAACCATTCCTGCAAAGAGAGAAAATTTTCAGAACCTGATTGCGAGGATGGCACTTGCGCCAGCGCCGCCTGCCCTCTTTTGCCCATAATATCGACAAATCTTCCGGCTCTGAGAGACGCTTGAGCAAAATAGACGCTAAAGCTACCCAATACACCCATAACTACCAGCATTTTTGTCTGAGGTTTAGAAGGAAACATCGCTTACTCACTCTATAAACTTGTTTTCCCAGTCTGCGAAGCCCATTGACAATCGACAAGGGAAGATCGCTCTCTTAAGCCTTAACTTAAGAAAAACTCTCGCTTCACTCCGTTGGTCATGTATATAGTCCGAGGGGTATCCCTCCGCTAGGGCGGACCCTCTGCTTTGAGAACAGGCATCCGAAGTTAGCTATCGATCGGGAATGCTAGGCTCTAGCTTGTATGTCTTAGTATGCTTTTCCCTAGTGAGCCTGGGGGGGCTGTGCGGGTGCTTGAAGCTCAATTCCTATCGCGATCGCAAACCTTATGAAAATCACCAAAGTAAGTGCTCGACCTGTCATGGCGATCTGGCGCAGGTCACTATCTAGGCTGCTGGACTTCTATGCGCGTAAGCGAGGGAGCCTCACGTCCTTTTTTCCCAAGCTCTTTTTCTTTTTCATGCTGCTTAATATGAGCTGCTACTGGCTGGCTATTTTAACGGCCTACCCAGAAGAAGCCTTTGGCAATGATCGCTTGCAGTATCTCCTCATGCAGTTTCCGGTAGGCTTTTTGGGCGCGCTGTTCGATAGCCTCTCGTTTTTCATTACCGTCTGGATCGCTCGTCGCGCTTTGAAAACGACGACGCTGCCGAGCTACATCGCACATCTCAGCATTGATGTGCTAATTGCGATTGTGGCTACCTTTTGGGTGCTGATGGTGTTTTCGGTGTCGGGCTGGCTGGTGAGCTTCGTACTACAGTCGCCCGAGTCGCTAGCAGAGCGTACCGTCAAGTATGAGTCTCGCATTACAGATGCGGGGAAAGACCCAACCGGTCGAGAAAATGCCAAAAATATCTACTTCGGCGCGATGATGGGCTTCAGTGCGATGATCCCGACGCTGATCCACCTGTATCTGTCTGCGCAGTCGATATTTTTGTATCTGCGTAAAGTCTCCAAGCGTCGCTTTCAGAAACTATAGAACTCTAAAACAATAAACAGCAGGCTAAAACCCAATAGATACAGAAACCCAACGATTGCTAGTCTAGAAAGCCACGGCTGGGGGCGGGCGGCTTCGTCCAGCGTTTGAATGCTGCGCATATTCAGCCAGGCGTAAAGCGGAGCCGCACCAAATGCGATGATCGTAATCGTATCTATCAGCGGCTCAAATCCGGCGGTGAAAACGCTCAGCAATAGACCCGCTAGGACAATTAGCGTCAGGGCGATCGCCCCTCGAATTGGCAAGCTGCTCGCTCGCGTATTTGGAAACAGCTCATGCAGGCCGACTTCTAACGTGCGGGGAAAAGCATCGACTACGGTAAAAGTCGTTGAGAAAATGGCCGCGATCGCACACAAGCCAATCACCGGCTCAGCCCATGCGCCAATGTAGCCGGTATACATTCCCACTAGCTGCCCCGCAAACTCAGCCGGTTCGCTGGCCAACCCCGCCGCTGGCAGCGTCAGCGTCCCCAACACTAGAAATAGGCAGGCCAGCACCACCGTCAGCACATAGCCCACATTAAAATCAACACTCGCTGCGGCTAAAGACGTTGCCTCTCCTCGATCTTCGCCATCCGCCTGTACCCACAGCGACTGCCACACCGAAAGCTCCAGCCCACCCGGCATCCATCCCATAAAAGCCACCAAAAACGGCACCGCCGCCCACGTAAAAACGGACTGATGGCTGGGCAACGTTGTAGATACAACTTCCTGGGGTGTGGAACTTAGCGCAGCACCAGACGCTACAGCACCAGAAACTGCCGTCGCAACCGCTACAACCACCGCGCCCAGAGTGGCCACCGCCAGCACGATCACGCACCACTTGGTAATTTGCTCAAACAGTCGGTAGCGCCCGAGAGCAATTAGCCCCCAGCAAAACAGCAGCACGCCCACCGCCAACACCGTTTCAGACACCTGCGGCAGCCACAGATATTTCAGCAGCATCGCCGCGACAAACGCATCGACAGCAAAGCTACCCACCGCGCTCACCAGACTAATGGCTAAAAACGGAATAAAAAAGCGTTTGCCCTGCTGACGGTAGGCTTGAATCAAGTTTTGCCCGGAGGCCGCCGCGTACCGATGACCGTATTCGTAAAACGGATACTTCATCAGATTAGCCAGCAGGATAAAAGCGATCGCACCCCAGCCATACAGCGCTCCCGCTCGCGTGCTCTGAACTAAGTGAGAGACGCCAATAGCGGCCCCGGCCATCAGTAGCCCCGGCCCCAACTGCGATAGGGAAAGGCCCTTCAGGCGATTTTTTTTGGCAGCAGGCGTCATTGAGTGCGGTGTTGCAAAGCGGTGCTGCAAAGTCTAGAACCTCTACAGACTATCAGGGAGATGGCCCGACAGCCGCTCGCTTTCTATCGCTCGCTGGGCACGCATCGAAACGGCCCAAAATACGCTAAATTTAAGAACTGTAAAGGCGATCCGAGTTCCAATGAGTTCATTTCTTGCTCCTAGTCTTCTCCTCGTCATTCTTACGGGTGGGGCTGCTATCTATTTGCTAACGCCTCGTCGGTACCAATCGTCTGACTCAGTCGCGAAGTCCTATGACGAGTGGACGCAAGATGGCATTGTGGAATTTTACTGGGGGGAGCATATCCACTTGGGCCACTATGGCTCGCCCCCTATGCAAAAAGATTTTCGGGCGGCTAAGTACGACTTCGTCCATGAAATGGTGCGCTGGGGTGGCTTAGATACCTTGCCTGCCGGGACGACCTTGCTAGATGTTGGCTGTGGGATCGGCGGCAGCAGCCGAGTGCTCGCTAAGGACTATGGCTTTGAGGTGACGGCGGTGACGATTAGCCCGCAGCAGGTCGAGCGGGCAACGCAGCTAACACCCATCGGCCTCAGCGCGAAATTTTTTATTGACGATGCGATGGCATTGTCCTTTCCAGACGAGAGCTTCGATGTGGTTTGGTCCGTCGAGGCAGGGCCGCATATGCCAGATAAAGCGGTGTTTGCCAGAGAGCTGATGCGAGTGCTGAAGCCGGGCGGGGTGCTAGTCGTTGCCGATTGGAATCAGCGAGACGCTCGCCGTAAGCCGCTGAGCTGGTGGGAAAAACCCGTAATGAAACAGCTGCTTGATCAGTGGTCTCACCCTGAGTTTGCCAGTATTGAAGAATTTTCTGAGCTGTTAGAAGCCACGGGGATGGTCAAGGGCACTGTCACCACCGCCGACTGGTCAAAAGAAACGCTGCCCTCGTGGATAGATTCTATTTGGCAAGGGGTGATTCGCCCTAAAGGGCTGGTGAAATTTGGCCTATCTGGCTTACTGAAGTCTTTGCGAGAAGTCCCGACGCTGCTATTAATGCGTTGGGCCTTTGGCAGTGGGCTTTGCCGCTTTGGAATGTTTCGAGCAGTGCGGGCAGATCGTCAGACTAGCTGATAGCGTCAGGTGCAAAAAATAACATGTGCTGTACGGAAGACTGAACAATCAGCCACCCCGTATACTCATTGAGAATTGTTACACAGTTCCTGTTGTGTTCCTGTTGTCAGAACATAGCGAGCTGTCAAGCAATCCGCCTGAAAATCATCTGACTCAAATTGTTCTTCAATGGACCCAATAGACCTGCTGCGAGAAAGTATAGAAAGCTGGAATCAATGGCGATCGCTGCATCCGCAAGCCCCCTGTAGCTTGGCAGGGGAAGATCTCAGCGATGGCTACTTTTTTGAGGGTAACTTTAGCGAGGTCAACTTGAGAGGGGCGAAGCTAAAGCGAGCTTGTTTGATTGGGGCAGACTTTCGCTGGGCAGATCTGCGGGGCGCAGATTTTACCGGCGCTTACTTGGGTGAAGCTACATTTTATGGCGCTAATCTGAAAGGCGCAGATTTTACCGGTGCCAGCTTGGAGCGGACAGATTTACGGCGAGTCCCCCATTCAGCAAAGCCGATAGCGAGTGCCCTTGATGACACCCACGAGCTGAAAGTAAGAGAGTGGGCACGAGTGCCGCTTAAAAAACAGAGTGTGCAACGAAGCTGGTTTCGCTAAACCGCCAGTGCTAAACCTCTCCCCAGCCGGGATTGAGCCGTTTCATGATGGGGTTATAAACTTTAAAGTAAGCAATCGAGCCGATCTGACGCAGGAGAGACTTTTGCCGAGTATCTGCGCCCATGCAGCGTTGGCAGACGGGGTGCGTGATCTGAAAGCTGTCGAATCCTTCGCGCAGTCCGCAGGCGGGTGCTTGACGATCTAAAATGTTCAGCAGCGTGTTGTTGTTAAGGTTGCCCAATGGAATCTGACCATCGTAGTCTTTGCAGCAGGGGACAACGGTGCCGTCATACAGAATACCGGCCTGATCGGTAGTGCCATTGCAGTAGCCAAAGCTTGCAGGAATCACGGTATCGCTTTCAACATTGCCCCAGCTATCTAAGGGAAATGTCTCCAGTGCTAGCTTAGGTGTTAGCTCGATCACTTGCCAGCGGCCCGGTTTGTGCTGGGCAAGCTTTTGTTCTATTTCTGTTGGCGAGGGGCGGTTAGGCACATTGGCGAGGAGGCGATCGCTCCATTCTCTCAGCTGCTTATGCATCTGCTCTTTGCCTTCTACCACATGCATTGTCTTGTGCGGCACTAGGAATGGATGCGGCGTGGTGTCCAAAAATTTGAGATGCACCCGAGTCGAGGATGTCTCATTAGCTAGATTGGCCTGTACATACTGAGTGATGCCGTCGAAATACTGCTCTGGCTGAAGCATCGGCGGTGCGCCACGAATAATAAAGGTATCTGGATCGGGCGTTTGCAAGGAGATGGTGACCTTGGGAATGCCGGAGGCGACGAGCTGACCGATATGCGCCGGGCGAATGTGAAAGGTGCTGCCGTTGGTAGTGAGATGTAGGTTTAGCAGGCGATCGCCTGCCGCCTGAATTGCCTCAAAAATATGCGGGTAGATCATCGGCTCCCCCATCAGATGAAAAGCCACTATCTTTGCGAGCCGATGCGCTTGAATCTCATCGAGCGCCTTTTCCAGCAGCGCAAAGTCCATATGGCCTCGCTTGCGCTGCATAATCGCATCAGGGCAAAAATCACACTTGAAGTTGCACACATTGGTCACTTCCAAATGAATGCGCGCTAGTCGATAGGCAGTTCGCTCGGTAGTGGACATCAAAGCACTCTTATCAGCAGTGAGCATATGGCTGTGTTTTGAGAGAGGTGTGTAAATCGCGCTTCAACTCTATCAGGAGCACCTAAAACCTACATGAGAAAGTCCTGAAAAGAAATGATCTAAAAAATTTTGAACGGTTTCAGCAATGGTTAGAGTCAGTGATCACACCCCATTGCCTGACCGGCTATCCAGCCTGTTGTCCAAGCACTCTGAAAATTAAAGCCGCCAGTGATCCCATCAATATCCAAAATTTCTCCGGCTAAGTATAGGCCCTCGCAGCAGCGGCTTTCCATTGTCTTAAAGTCAACTTCTTTGAGCTGGATGCCGCCACAGGTGACAAATTCATCTTTAAAGGTGCCTTTGCCGGTCACGGCATAGCGGCTTTGAGAAAGGGTCTGTACCAGTTGATTGAGCTGCTTTTTGGAAAGGTTGGCCCAAGTTAGCGGCGAGTCTATGTCAGTGCGGCTCAGCAGATATTGCCAGAGGCGTCTGGAGAGAGTGGGATAGGGACTGTAGGTGGCGATCGCTCGCTTACTGCTCTCTGCTTTGACCCGTTGCAGCTCAGCGCGGACCTGCTCTTGGCTAAAATCAGGTAGCCAATTGACGATAATCTGCGCCTGATAGCGCTGCTCATGTAGCTGCCGTGCGCCCCAGGCCGACAGCTTGAGCACGGCTGGTCCGCTCAGGCCCCAGTGGGTAATCAGCAGCGGCCCAGTTTGCACCAGCGGCTTCTTCGCCCCTTCGAGCTTGAGCTGCACGGTGGCCGAATTCACGGCGACGCCGCTGAGTTGATGAAGCCGCTTATCTGAAATATTGAAGGTAAATAGAGAGGGCACCGTAGGCTCAAGAGTATGCCCCAGCGAGGCGGCAAGGCGATGTCCGACGGGGCTACTGCCCGTGGCCAGCAGCAGGCGATCGCACCTCACATATCCATCGGCTTGTCTTTTGAGCTGAAGATGAAAACCGCGATCAGATCTTTCGACACTGGCAATTGGCGATCGCGTTTTAATTGTCACCCCCGCTTGGCGAGCGGCTCCGCTGAGGCATTCGACAATCGTGGCCGAATCATTAGTAGTCGGAAACATCCGACCGTCGGCTTCGCTTTTGAGCGCCACCCCGCGCTGGGCAAACCAAGCGATGGTGTCTTTCGGCTGAAATCGGCTGAAGGCTCCCCGCAGCGCTTTAGCACCTCTCGGATAGTGTTGCACCAGTCGGGCGGGCTCAAAGCAGTGATGGGTGACATTGCAGCGGCCACCGCCCGAGATGCGAACCTTGGCAAGGGGCTTCGGGCCTGCTTCATAGAGGGTAACTCGGCTCTGAGGGCTCGCACAGGCAGCAGCGATCGCGCCAAAAAAACCAGCCGCCCCGCCCCCAACAACCGCGATATCCAGTCCTTTTTCGCTCATTCCATACCCTGTGCTATCGCGGATCAATTCTCTGCATCGGCGAGAAAGCGCCGCCCGCTCTGATCAAACCAACCCAACAGATCGACCGGGCTACCGCCAGCAGTGCTCTGATATCTGCCTATTCCCAAACCAATCTCAGGCATCCAAACCGGCTCACCAGGCTGTTGCTCATAGCGACCTTCGACGAGCTTATACACTTCAAACGACTGATGCTCATCTCTTGCCCAGTCATTGGGCGTCCAGTCATTGGGATTGTAAATGACGTAGTACAGCACACCCAGCTTGCGATAGGTCTCCAGCTTTTCGACATACTCGCCGCTCGGTGGCCAGGCGACAACTTCAACGGCCAAGCTAGGAACAATCTCCGATTCTTCCCACACGACATAGCGACGACGAGGCTGATCTCCTTTCAAGCGAGGCACACCTAAGCTAAGAAAAGCATCTGGCACAACAGGAACGCGAGAACGTGCGCCCGCCCGGTGATGCACCTCCATATTTACGCCCAAAAACCAGTCCTTGCGCTCAGCCCAGATAGTATTGAGACTAAATAGTAGAATGTTCGGCAGTAAATTCTGTTCCTTTTTATCTATAGAACTATTGTCTGAGCTTGGCGGCTCAGTGCCATCGGGAAGATGATTTTTAGGATCGAACTGAGCCATGTACTGATTAGATTAGATTAGCTAGATCGCGCTATATGAATACGAACATGATAGGCGATCGCCCAATATTTCCCCCAGCATTGTCTCGTCTCACCCTAATCATTAGACTCAGAGGGTTCAGGTGCTAGCGCCGATGAATTCGAAAGGAAGAACCGATGGCAAACTACGTATACATCGCGACCAGCTTAGACGGCTTCATTGCAACCAACGATGGCGGCTTAGATTGGCTATTTGAAATTCCTAATCCCGATGGGAGTGACTATGGCTATGCCGAGTTTATGCACAAAATTGACGCGGTTGTGATGGGTCGCCACACCTTCGAAAAGGTTTTAGCCTTTGACGCTTGGCCGTATGCCAAACCTGTTTTTGTTCTCAGCAATCGCTTGATGGGCCTATCAGAGAACATCACGGATAAAGCTGAACTTGTCAGAGGAGCGCTCAAGCCGCTAGTCTCTCAGCTTAACCATCGTGGCTATCACAACCTTTACATCGACGGAGGGAGAACAATCCAAGGCTTTTTAAAGGAAGACTTGATTGATGAAATGATTATTACCCGAGTGCCCATTCTTCTTGGCAGCGGATTGCCTTTGTTTGAGGGGCTTGATCAGCCTCTACACTTCACACATCAACAGACTGAGGTCTACAACAACAGCCTAGTCAAAAGCTGCTATATCAGAAACAAATAGCGAGTGCTTTTTTCAGCTTATTGTCATTACTTCAAGCGGGTGAGCCACTCGATCATTCATCATCAGCAATCTGCGGTTCGTGCTGGGTAGAGTTGGCTAGGGCAGTCGCGATCGCATCGACTACTCGCCCCACTTCTATCACCTCCATGCCGATATCTTTTCGCTTTTGGCCCTTAGGCACCAACGCCCGCTTAAAGCCTAGCTTTGCCGCTTCTTTGAGTCGTAATTCCATCTGCGAGACGGGGCGGATTTGCCCGCCGAGGCCGACTTCGCCGATAAGGACCAGCTCTGGATCGATGATGCGATCGCGAAAGCTCGCCGCAACTGCCACTGCAATCCCCAAATCCGCAGCGGGCTCACCCACATTCAGTCCGCCCGAAGAGGCCACATAGGCATCTAGCTTCGAGAGGGGAATGCCTACTCTCTTTTCTAACACTGCCAAAATTTGCAGCAATCTGTTGTATTCGATGCCCGTTGTCGAGCGTCGCGGTGAGCTATAGCTCGTCGGGCTCACCAGAGACTGCAGCTCCACGACCAGCGGACGAGTCCCCTCACAAGCAACAATCGTCGCCACTCCTGGCACATTCTCTTCTTGCGCGCTCATGAACAGCTCTGACGGGTTCAGCACTTCTTCTAATCCCTTGTCCACCATTTCAAACACGCCCAGCTCATGCGTAGCCCCGAAGCGGTTTTTGACTGAGCGCAGCAGCCGATGGCTAGCAAATCTGTCGCCTTCAAAGTACAGCACCGTATCAACTAAGTGCTCTAAGACTTTCGGACCCGCGATCGCGCCTTCTTTGGTCACATGCCCCACAATAAACAGCGAAATGTTCTCTTTTTTCGCGAGCTGCATCAACGCCGACGTACATTCTCTCACCTGCGCAACCGATCCCGGCGCTGAGGTCAGCGCTGAGTAAAACAGCGCTTGAATACTGTCAATTACCGCCACCTTGGGCCGCAGCGACTCCAGCTCTTCTAAAATTGTCTCCAAGTTTGTCTCTGGCAGTAAATACAGGTTCTCATGAATGCCACTGGCAGCTTTCTCCTCACCAATGCCCAGTCGCAGCGATCTGAGCTTTACCTGCTGCCCAGACTCCTCAGCGCACACATACAAAATCGGCGTCTCCTTCGCCAGCTGATTGGCCGTTTGCAGCAGCAGCGTTGATTTACCAATCCCCGGATCACCTCCCAAAAGCACCAACGATCCGGGCACAATGCCGCCGCCTAAGACCCGATCTAGCTCGAAATATCCTGACGGAATCCGAGCCTGCGGGTGATCTTGAATTTGATTAAAGGTGAGCGATAGGCGCGGTTGCGCAGGGGCTTTGCGTTTGCGACGGCTACTATCTGTTCGCGATTTCATACTAGGCCGCGTTGTGCTCGTCTCTTTGGCCTCTAGCTTTTGCTCTACTAGGCAGTTCCAGCTGTTGCAGGTCGGGCACTTACCAAAGTACTGACGAGACTCTGCGCCACAAGCATTACAGACGTAAATAGAGCGAGTTTTTGGCATGAGAGACGGATGCATCTGCTTTTCAAACAGTATAAAAGTACTATATCACCTGACACATTCCTTCACAAAAGCGCGTGCTTTTTCGAACAAGTTGACTCTGAGAAAACCGCTACTGATTGTCTACAAATGCAAACTTTCATAAATCTAAACGCTATAGGTAGCCTATGCTGTAGCATTTTGTATTGGCTCAAAGGGCTCATGATAAAACCTTAAGAAACCGTGAAAGCCTAATAGCTAGGTGGTTTTAGGGGTTGCCTCGCGCATATAATCAAAGATGTAGAAGTCTGCTTCTGCGCAAAAGGTTATTTGCTAAACGTAATACTAGGCACTCACTTCTGAGTCTTTTACCGATAGCCATTCACTTTTAGCCACGACTTTATTAGGAGTTGAGAGAGTTTTGGAAAGCATCAAAGAGAAAATCCTGGTGGTTGACGACGAAGCGAGCATTCGTCGGATTCTAGAAACTCGCCTTTCTATGATTGGCTACGATGTTGTGACCGCTGCCGATGGCGAGGAAGCCCTAGATACCTTCCGCAATACGGTTCCTGATTTGGTTGTGCTCGATGTGATGATGCCGAAGCTAGATGGCTACGGCGTGTGTCAGGAACTGCGCAAAGAGTCCGATATTCCGATCATTATGCTGACGGCGCTAGGCGATGTGGCTGATCGCATTACGGGCTTAGAGCTCGGTGCGGACGATTACGTGGTGAAGCCATTTTCGCCAAAAGAGCTAGAGGCTCGTATTCGCTCCGTGCTGCGCCGGGTAGAAAAGACGGGCGCTTCCGGCATTCCGAGCTCTGGCGTGATCACGATTAATAACATCCGCATCGATACGAATAAGCGTCAGGTATACAAAGGCGATGAGCGCATTCGCCTGACAGGCATGGAGTTCAGCCTGTTGGAGCTGCTGGTCAGCCGGTCGGGCGAGCCGTTCTCACGCTCTGAGATTTTGCAGGAAGTGTGGGGCTATACCCCCGAGCGCCATGTCGATACGCGGGTGGTGGATGTGCATATTTCGCGTCTGCGGGCCAAATTAGAGGATGATCCGAGTAATCCTGAGCTGATTTTGACCGCACGCGGTACAGGTTACTTATTTCAGCGCATCGTTGAACCTGGCGAAGAGTAGATAATCAAGGCTAGAGCTGAGCAAGTCTGATAGAATTCTTAAAGTTTCTATTAGCCCGGTTTGGGACGTAGCTTTGATGAATTCAACGCAGGTACGCATTGCAGTAGACGCAACGGGTGGCGATTATGCCCCTGCTGAGGTTGTAGCGGGTGCTATCAGAGCGAGAGAAGAGTTAGGGATTGAGGTGCTGCTGGTCGGCGATCCTGAGCAAATTCGGGCGTCGGTATCCCAGCCTGAGCTACTCGATGGGATTGAAATTGTGCCAGCTGAGGGCACCGTCGAGATGCACGAGGAGCCGTTGAGCGCGCTCAAGCGTAAGCCAAAAGCGTCTATCAATGTTTCGATGGCGCTGGTGAAGCAGGGGCGGGCCGATGGTGTCGTCTCAGCGGGGCATTCCGGGGCGGCGATGGCGGCGGCTTTGCTGCGACTCGGGCGAATCAAGGGGATTACTCGGCCCGCGATTGGAGCGATGTTTCCGACGGTGATGTCGGGTAAGTCGGTGCTGATTTTAGATGTGGGTGCCAATGTTGACTGCCGGCCTAAATATTTAGAGCAGTTTGCCCTGATGGGGAGTGTGTACTCTCGTTATGTATTAGGGAATGAAAATCCAAAGGTGGGTCTGCTAAATATCGGTGAGGAAAAAAGCAAAGGCAACGATGCGGCTGTGCAGGTGTACAAAAGTCTGAGCGAGCAGAGCGCTGTTAATTTTGTCGGCAATGCAGAGGGGCGCGATGTGCTCTCTGGCGATTTTGATGTGATTGTGTGCGATGGGTTTGTCGGCAATATCTTGCTGAAGTTCGCGGAGGCTGTGGGCGGTTCGGTGCTCCAGATTTTGCGCGAGGAGCTGCCTCAAGGGGTGGCGGGTAAGGTGGGCTGCACCCTGATGCGAGGCAATCTTAAGCGGGTGAAGCAGCGGGTCGATCACGCTGAGCACGGCGGTGGATTGCTGCTGGGCGTTGCCGGGATTGCGGTGATCAGCCACGGCAGTTCGATGGCACCCTCTATTTTTAATGCTATTCGCCTAGCGAAAGACGCAGTAGATAATCAGGTGCTGGATCATCTCAAGGGTGAGTATCAAAGGGTCGCAGCCACAGCTCAAGCAACAGGTGAATAGATGACTCAGCACGCATACGGGGTTGCCTTTACCGGTAGCGGTTCGGCAACGCTAGAGACTGTTCTGACCAACGATCAGCTCGCTGGCATTGTAGAAACGTCTGATGAGTGGATTGTCTCTCGTACGGGCATTCGTCAGCGCTATATTGCCTCAGAGGCGGATTCGATTCGCTCGGTGGGAGCGGAAGCAGCGGCAAATGCGATCGCCCAAGCCTCCCTATCACCCACCGACATCGATCTGCTCCTTTTGGCGACCTCGACGCCCGATGATCTGTTTGGGTCCGCCTGCCAGATTCAGCATGAGATCGGGGCCCATCAGGCAGTGGCGTTTGATATTACGGCGGCGTGCTCTGGCTTTGTCTTTGCATTGGTGACGGCGGCTCAGTTTATTCGCACGGGCGCTTACAAAAATGTGGTGGTGATTGGCGCGGATATTTTGTCTCGTAAGACGGATTGGAGCGATCGCCGCACTTGTGTGCTCTTTGGAGATGGGGCCGGAGCGGTGGTGATGCAGCGATGTGAAGCGGGCGATCGCCTGCTCAGCTTCGAAATGCACAGCGACGGCAGCCTAAACGATTGCCTAAACGCCAGCTACCAGCCAGAATCTGTGCCGCTCACAGGCGATATTACGGTGCAGACAGGTCACTTTGCGCCTGTGACGATGAACGGACGCGAAGTGTATCGCTTTGCCGTTAAGCGAGTGCCAGAAGTGTTAGAAAAATCTCTCTTTCACGCAGGCTTATCTACCGACGATATTGACTGGCTGATTTTGCATCAGGCCAATCAGCGTATTCTCGATGCTGCCGCCAACCGTCTGGGCATTCCGGCTGAGCGGGTGGTCAGCAATATGGCCAAGCACGGCAATACCGATGCGGCCTCTATCCCGATCGCGCTGGATGAGTGGGTGCGCGCTGGCAAAATAAAACCGGGCGACACGCTGGCGCTCTCGGGCTTTGGCGCAGGTCTTTCTTGGGGCGCAGCTATTCTACAGTGGGGCTAACCAGCCTTTTAGACAAATCTTTGAAGCGCTCATAAAAAACGTTCTTAAAAACCGTAGTTAACACTGGTGGTGTATCACAATGGCAAAAACTGCATGGGTATTTCCGGGCCAAGGGTCACAAGCGGTCGGCATGGGCGCAGATCTGGCCGACGTTTGCAGTGAGAAGCTGGCTCAAGCAAGAGAGATTTTAGGCTGGTCGGTCTTAGAGATTTGCCAGAGCGAAGAGAAGCTGACGAGTACGATTTATACGCAGCCCTCCCTTTATGTGATTGAGAGTGCGCTCAGCGATTTGTTGAGGGCGAAAGGGCAGCAGCCCGATGTGGTGGCCGGCCACAGCCTAGGAGAATATTCCGCTCTCTACACAGCAGGTGTGTTTGACTTTGCGTCGGGTCTGCGCTTGGTAAAGCGCCGTGCTGAGCTGATGTCGATGGCCTCATCGGGGGCGATGGCGGCTTTGATGGGCTTTAAACGCGATCAGCTAGAGGCCAAAATTGCTGAAACCGAAGGTGTTGTACTGGCGAATGACAACAACCCGATTCAGGTGGTCATTTCAGGTACGCCAGCGGCGGTAGAGACGGTGATGACAGAGGTGAAGTCTAAGCGAGCTGTGAAGCTGAACGTGGGCGGTGCGTTTCATTCGCCGCTGATGGCGGAGGCGGCTGAAGAGTTTGAGAGTGTTTTGGCCGAGGTTGATTTTCGAGATGCGAGCGTCCCGGTGATGTCTAATGTGGAGCCAAGCCCAGAGACGTCAGCGAAAGCATTGAAAGAGCGGCTCACGCAGCAGATTACGGGCGCTGTGCGCTGGCGAGAGATCTCTTTGAGTTTGCCTGAGCAGGGCATTGAGTCCGTGGTAGAAATTGGCCCAGGCAAGGTGCTGACGGGGCTGATTAAGCGCACCTGTAAGGGGCTGAGCCTTAGGAATGTGAGCAGTGCGGAGATGGTGGAGGAATAGCTGAGCGAGAATGAGGGGTGAGCGGAGTTGTCGGCTTTGTCTTCTTGTGGAGAGGTCGGCTGGGTTGTGACTTCGACTCCGCTCAGCCAGGGGGAGATGTGAGTGCTGTGCTTATGAGCTGATCCTCACTCGCTTGGTCAAAACCGCCATGACTTCGCCGGGCCTCTCAGTAGCAATAGGCTGACTCCAGTCGTTGGGCTCGGCGTAGTGCAGCGTATGCAGTCGGTGAATGGTGGCGTTTACGGCGTAAGGGGTGCCAAACAACAGATGGCGGACGGTTTCGTGGTTGCTGTTTGTCGGGCCATTGGGTGGGTAGCTGGCTGAGCCACCGGCTGAGCTACTGGCTAGGGGTAGCGGGCGTGTAGCGCCAGAATGAGCAACAGAATCTGTGGACGCTGGCACGCCTTGAATGAAAGCAATAAACATGAGATCTGGTCTCCAGTGTGTGTGTCTTTTGGGTTACTGAGGAAACCAGAACTCAACTAAACCCAGCCACGCTTCGTAGATGTATGGCAAATCGAGGTGGCTAAGTTAAAGTAAACCTTAACCGACGGGATTGCTTAGGGATCCTGAAGGCTAGCTTCCGATAGGTGTTGCAAGCACCTGTCGGTAGCGCTAAGTCAAAT
>JBAUIB010000068.1:0-3377 GCA_049680585.1 Phormidesmis sp. | reverse complement strand
TTTGCAGGTGGATTTGTGGGCGCAGCAGCGCCTTCGGAAGGGTTAAACATGAGATCTGGTCTCCGATGGGTACGTTTTTAGGCGGTCGGGAGGAAACCAGAACTCAATTCTACAGATAGCTAACCCGTGAAGATGATGTGCAATGACGGGGTAGCTAGAGTAGAGTGTTCTCAAGCTGCCTGGATTGCTCAGGAATCTAGGGGCCTAGCCGTCGGTAGGTGCTGATACACCTGCCGATGGCGCTAAGTGAAAATTGAGTTCTGAAGAAACAACTGTGATAGGCATCACAGCATAAAGAAGACAATAGGCTGATTTTTGGCTGGCGTCAAGTGGATAGTGTTGGGCGAATGACTGTTGAGTTTGTTTTCCCCGACCCCAATACTAGGCTCTGAGCGGACAGCTGTGCGATCACTTGGGCCTATTTCTAGTGCATTTGAAGCTGCGACTTTAGACTCATCGTTCATCTCTAGCTCCCTATACCAGAGTGGGTTTGAACGTCTTGCTTCAGAGCCCCGAACTCGGGAACGGGGGCCAATGCAGCACTATACAGCCTCTAAGTCGTCAGCGTCCGCCGCAGTAGATTGCCATGCGTAAAGACAGAACTCATCAGCCCTAAGCGCACCGGATTAGACGTACGACCAAACAGCACTAGCATGGCCTGTACAATCTCTGGTAGTGCTAAGGTATCAGCCAAGAACCCTGACCACTGAGCGGTTTCTAGTCCGAAAAAAGTGGTGAAAAACTGTTGTAGATCGTGCGTCTTAAACGCCATCAGATTCTCCAAGCCAAAGGTATACAGATAGTGCTTACGCAATCTATCTTCGGGCCAGAGGGCTTTCCAGGCATCTTGCGCGACCTGATGAGGCGATGTGCTGATCTCTTCTAGTGACTGAGCGATCGCCCGTGCCAAATCCGGCCCCCTTCTCAACAGCGCGCCCATCATATAGCCAGTCGCTGGATGCACCATACTCGCGGCCCCGCCAAAGCCCACCACCGCCTGAGTCAAATCTGGCAGCGGCATATTCATCGGAAACAAACACCGCTCTACATGGTGCGTTTCGATTACCTTAACGCCGCGATGTGCCAGCCTTTGATGGAGCCGCCGCTCCAACGTGTCGAAGGGAATTGCGGGGGTATGGGCCACCGAGGTTTCTTCGATAAAGTAAACGTCGTCTCCCAGATCCATCGCGTATAGGAATGTGGGGGGGAGCGATCGCTCCGGTGCTGGCAAATAATCATCTTGGTAGTCCATCAGCACCATCCGGCCGGGCTTAATCGGCGGTGCTGAAAATCGCCCGACAATACCGTAAGCTGCCTGATAGGCAATCGGCTTCGTCTGCGCCACCCGCTTCACCAGCGCTGGATGATGTCCACTGGTATCAACCACGAGTCGCGCACTCAACACCTCGCCCTCGTCCGTTGTGACTTCCGAGCGTTTGGCTCCATGCGTGACACCAACGGCCTTGGCCTGATGCCACTTAACCCCGTGCTGCTGAGTCTGACTGAGCCAATGCCCCTGAAGCTTTTCGCGATCAATCAGGCCATAGTCGCGCTGCACAGGAATGGCAGTCTGGCCCATATGCACCACCGTATCTTGCCAACGATGCGCCAAAAACTCAGACATTCCCAATGCTTCTAGCTCATCTGCCCAGATGCCGTAGGTATTTGGCCAAGGCTTGTATGGGTCAGTCGCGCTGAGCCCTTCTACACTGAGGCCGCGTTGTTCGAGTGCGATCGCCAAAGACAGCCCTGCTGGCCCCGAGCCAATTACCAATACATCTGCCATAGTCCTTTACCAATACACCCACCCATTTTACCGGGTATAGTTTACGCTCAAGGGAATATCTACAATTCTCAGCGCCCTAATACAAGCAGTCAAATTTAGGGAGGCCGAAGGATGGCTGTCGCCCTCAAGTCGAAATACCTGAAGGGGTGAATCCAAAAGAACAGCCTGAGCTTCTAGTCTGAGGAAGCAGCTAATAGTCTTTTCCCAGCTTCAATTCTAGAGGTTTCTCCAACGAGAATGCACTCTGATAAGACGTTAAGATCAAGCGACGATAGCGCTGGAATTAAGCTCTGATCCGTTTTTTTGTAACCGCTCGGCTGAAGGTGATAGACCGCTAAGACGCCGTCTTCCCATATCCACACTTCGTTTACGCCAAGTGCCTGATACCGCAGTAGCTTAGAGGCATCACCACTAGAAAAATTAACCTCGACTGATAGCCGCAGACCTTGAATTGTATAGGACTCATCTGCTTCTGCTGACGCAATGCCCTCTTCTTCCTGCGTCATGAAGCCGGTTGGTTCAAACTCTACTTCTTGATGAAAGAGAAACGTTTCAATCAAAAAACCGATGATACTTTTGAACAACTCATGTGCTTTTCCTGGCATCAGAATCTCAATTGTTCCTTCAAAGTAAAATAGCCTAATCCCACGACTATTCTCAAAGCCTTTTTGCAAATGCTTGAACTGTGCCCAAGTTCTGCCTTGCTGAAGCATGCGCACATCGCCGTTAAAAATTTCTACCTGGGTAGGGGACGATCTCGTTGCAATTGTCATGGCTTGGCCCTCAAGCTTGTTTGAGTCAATTTTCTGTCGCTGTGTCTATTTGGAGGGTGGGTGGTTCGCCAGTAAATTCTGTTCATATTTATTATTTTATGTCTCTCGTAAAGTTCCTTGCTGAGTAGACATTTCTGTATCACTGATAGCCACTTTCCCGTTTCTCTGCTTCATCTCTTCAGGCACATCTTTTAATAGCAGAGTATAGATTTCTGTTGGCATTTCAATGTTTTGCTCTTGCAAGGCTTCTTTGATCCGCTGCGTCACAATCGAAGTGGTTTCTAAAAAGCCAGCTCGATGAGAATCTACCCAGAACCGAATTTCCAAATTGACAGTGCTGGCAGCGAGCTCATTGACTAGCACCTCGGGCATGGGGGCAGGCTGAACTTCGTCGAGATCTTTAATCGCATCGACAATGACCTCGCGAGCTCGAACAATGTTAGCGTCATAATCAATGCCGACGATGACTGAGCTACGAAGGTACTTGGCCGCTGTGTTGTTGGTGATGCTGGCCTGAAAGACTTCCTGGTTGGGAATGTAAATCATGCGGCCATCGTAGGTTTTTAGCGTCGTTGAGCGGAGCTGCACTTGCGTGATGGTGCCTTCATACCCCTCAATAACGACCTGATCGCCAATGCGAAAGGGCCTCGCGGATAGCAAAATCACCCCTGAAATGTAGTTGCTCAGCACGTCTTTTAGGCTAAAGCCGATGGCTACGCTGGTGAGTCCGAGTGCGCCCAGCATGCTGGCAAAGTCTATGCCCCACACGCCCAGCGCCACCACCGCGCCAAAAATCCAAATGCCGCCGTAGCCTAGCC
>JBAUIB010000067.1:0-14239 GCA_049680585.1 Phormidesmis sp. | reverse complement strand
GGATTTGAACCATGGACCTTCGGGTTATGAGCCCGACGAGCTACCAGACTGCTCTACCCCGCGACGTATACGCTTGTTTAGCGCCTAACAAGTATAGCGGGTTACAACCGTGTTGTGAAACTTTCTTAGAAAATTCTTTCGTGGGAGTTTTATCAAAAAATATCTGCCTCTATATATTAAGGTCAAAATATAAGGTCAAATCAGCGGCATATCGCCTATAACGTCAAACCGGGTGTATTTGCCTTTGACCATAAACTGTTCGGCCAGCGCTTCTGATACATCGGGTGTAATCCAGCCAAGCTGCTTGAGCAGATAGACGGCGGTCGCGTACTTTGCCCGCTTAGAGCCGTCGGCGACTTTGATAGCGATCGCCATCCCATCTCCCACTCGACCCACACACTGCACCCCTTCCGCACCAGATTTACTCACCAGCGCCCCTTCACTCAGGTGCATCAGCTGAGAGTCAAATCCGGCTGGCCCTGAAATTAGCATCGGATGGCTGGTCATGGCTCTAGCAATGCGCTCTAGCTGCAAACTATGGCCCGACGCTAGCTTGGCAAACAGTGTGGCCATCTGGCTAAGCTGCATCAGATACGTCGGGGCGCCGCAGTTGTCATGGGCGCAGATGAATTCATCGGCGGGCATTCCGAGCAGTTCGGCGACCTGAGAAATAATCAGCTTTTGGACCGGGTGCGATCGCTGCGTATACCCATCTAAAGACCAGCCCCGATGCCTGCATACCGCCAACATGCCCGCATGCTTACCCGAGCAGCAGTGGGCCAGCGGCGTATTACGACCCTCAGGGACCGGGCACTTCAGCGCCAACGGCTCTACATCGCAGCGCCATAGAATATTGAACGCCTGACGCACTTGATCGAGATCGCCCTGATGCGAGCTGCAAATGATGGCCAGATCTTTATCGGTGAGATGAAAATGATCGAGCGTGCCGGTTGTCGTGACCGACAGGGCCTGAAAAGGCTTGAGCGCAGAGCGGATAAAGGTACCAAACTCAGGGTCGCCTGCACTCGCTAGGATGCGACCTCGATCATCGCAGGCCGCGACATATGCCTTGTGCGTAGATTCAACGATGCCCTCTCTGAGTATTTGAATCTCAAGCAACGACGAGGAATGACGGCTCACCCTATTCATAAATTGTCTGTTCCGTTTGTAGGACCCGTTTATCAGAAACGTTTATACGAACTGCTCTATACGAACTGCTCTATACAAATTGCCAGGTTACCAGGCTAAACGCGAGGATGCCTGCAATCACCGCAAAGGTTTTTCGCACTCTCAGCAGCAGCGGCTTGATTTGATAGTCGGCAATCAGGCGATCGCGGTTTGCCACCTCTTCCGGCTTTTCCCAGATCTGCCCGTCGTACCAGCCAGACTCTTCGTAGGGCACAGCCGCTCGATGAAGGCGATCGCACACATGCCACCAGCCCGTATAGAGCTGCACCAGTGCCAAGGTTGGCAATAGCAAAGCCCCCAAAGAAGCGCTAATGATGAACCGAGATAAGACCTTCGCAGGGACAAAGCTAATCGCTGCCATCGGCCCGACAAGCAGCCAGCTCAGCAACCACAAACTGACGATCGGCACCACGTATCCACGCAGATCACGCAAGCCCCAGCTATAAAACCACGACTCGCTCATGCTTTCGTATTCTTTAATCGGAATTTGCTCTGTCGGGACCGGGCAGGCGGCACCGATAGGGCTCTTTCTAACATTGCCATTCATGGGGCTGTTCATTTCATTGCTTTAAACACTTATCAGGAAGATTAGCGGTAACGATATGCTCATGATGACATCGGCATGGGCGTGAACGCTATCCGCTGAGCATGGCCCCAAAAGGCTTCGAGATCGTAATACTCCCGATCATCTGGCATAAAGATGTGAACGATCACCTCACCGTAATCTTTGAGAACCCATCGTCCTTCGCGCATGCCTTCTGTTCTTAGGGGCTGACGGTCAAAGTGTTCTTCGACGGCGTTTTCGATTGCGGTGGAAATCGCTCGCACCTGAACGCTTGAAAAGCCTGTCAGAATCACGAAATAGTCGGCCAGATAGGAAATATCACCGGTTTGGAGAATGGTGATATTTCCCGCTTTGCGATCATCTGCGGCCTGGGCGATCGCCAGTGCTAGGGACTTAGCCGCTTCGTCTACGGGGGGCTTGGGTTCCTCGTCGGCGCTCGGCCGGATTTCCTCCAATGGCACGTCTGATTCTACGGCGGGTGATTCTGGAGCGGGTGACTGCTCAATATTACCTGCGGTGTTCTCGGCAATGACTCTAAGGGGTTCACTCAAAAGCTCAGTTCCTCATTAAATCTATTAACTTGCGATCTGCTGACTATAGATCTATTGACTGTGATCTGTTGACTTTAGATCGCGGGCCTTTAAAGCCTACGTAATTTCTATCTTACTGAAACCGTCTCTTTTATTGCGAATGCCTTTACCAGCATTGACACAATGCGCCACTCTTGTAATATTTCCTCACAGTGTCTTAGCACTACAGAGTTTTATTTTCACAGTATTTGTAAAGTGGGTTAGGCTGCTCGCCTCATAGTGAGGCATAATCCTCACTATCTGCCAACTTTCGTGCATGGAGCCTTCAGCTTTGATTATTGGACTCTTTATTGGTCTGAGTGTCGGTGCGATCGCAGCAGCCCTGATCTACTGGCTGATGAGACGGCGACTCGCTCGCCTACTGAGCACCTTACAAAATAATCAGCGGCGTTTGCAGCAGCTAGAAAGCGAGCACGAAATCAGATTGCGCGCAGCAACCGATCAGCTACAGGCAGACTACGAGCAGCAGCTCGCCGAAAAAATAGAATACTACCAGGACTATCAGATCTCGCACACTGACCAGCTAGAAACGGAGTTTGAAACGCGGCTTGAGGTCTTAGAAAATGCGTATGATCGCGAAAAGCAGCTCTCCTAAATCCGCATTGGCATTCCACTCCTTATCGGTAGCTTGAGTGGTTAGAATGGCAGATGAGAACTTTAAGGACTGTTTTATGACCCGTGCAATCATGGAAACAAGTAAAGGTACGATCAACCTAGACTTGTTTGACAAAGACGCTCCCAAAACGGTTGAGAACTTCGTGAAGCTCTCCAAAGATGGCTTTTACGATGGACTCAACTTTCACCGGGTAATTCCCAACTTTATGATCCAGGGCGGCTGTCCTGAGGGCACTGGCACTGGCGGTCCTGGCTATAAAATCAAGTGTGAAACGCAGGGTAACCCTAATAAGCACGAAGCCGGTACCCTCTCTATGGCCCACGCGGGCAAAGACACTGGCGGCAGTCAGTTCTTTATCTGCCACGAAGCGCAATCCCATCTCGACGGCATTCATACCGTCTTTGGCAAAACTGAAGACATCGATGTGGTCAATGCCATTGCCAAAGGCGACGAAATCAAGTCAGTCACTATCGAAGACTAGGCGATCGCCCGCATCTTGAAACATTCTGATACAACTCACGCTGAATTAAAGACCTGGGGTTAAGGAAACGGCGACCTCAGGTCTTTTAGTTTTAAAATTTATGAGAGAACGTCCATCCCGATTTAATCCAATCTCCTTATGATTTCCACTCAGGCGCAGGGCACAAAGCCAGAAAGCCTAGCTCAATCGTCAATTGGCAAAAAAATACTAACCGGCGTAACCGGTCTGGGCTTAGCCCTTTTTGTCGGGGGTCATCTGCTAGGAAATCTAACGCTCTTTTTTAGTGCGAGCGCTTACAACCAAATCGCCTACGTGATCGAAAGCCTGGGGCCGCTGACGTATTTGGTGGAGCTGATGCTATTGGCGATCGCGCTTATCCACGCCACCATCGGCCTCAATATCTACCTCACCAAGCGTCAAGCTCGGCCCGTCAACTACGCCGAGTACGCGTCAGCCGGTGAGCCTAGCCGTCAAACGCTCAGCTCTCGGACGATGATCGTTTCTGGGCTGATACTGGGCGGCTTTCTGGTGGTGCATTTGGCTACTTTCAAGTTTGGCCCCTATTACAGTCTGCCAAACTCCTCCCATCGTGATCTGGCTCGGCTAGTCTTCGAGACATTCCATAAGCCGGGCTACGTTGCTGGCTATGTGGTGGTTTTAAGCCTACTTGGGCTGCACTTACGTCATGGCCTCTGGAGCGCTTTGCAGTCTGTCGGTATCGCCACTCGACCCGCCGTCTATGCTGCAAGTGCCGTGCTTGCAGGCGCGATCGCCTTGGGCTTCATCGGTCTCCCACTTGCCATTTACTTCGGCCTCATCGGCTAATCCGCTATTTCCTTTCACGCCTCTTTCTTTCATTTTATGCCCCTCCATCCATGCCACTAGACGCCCACATCCCCGACGGTCCCCTCCCTCAAAAGTGGGACAGCTTCAAAGACCACTGCAAGCTCGTCAACCCCAACAATAAACCTAAGCACACTATCCTCGTCGTCGGTACGGGGCTAGCAGGTGCATCCGCCGCCGCCACCTTGGCAGAACAAGGCTACCGGGTCAAAAGCTTTTGCATCCAAGACTCCCCGCGCCGCGCCCACAGCATTGCCGCCCAAGGCGGGATTAACGCCGCCAAAAACTACCCAGGCGATGGCGACAGCGTCTGGCGACTGTTTTACGACACGATTAAAGGGGGAGACTATCGCGCTCGCGAGGCTAATGTCTATCGGCTGGCGCAGATCAGCAGCCAAATTATCGATCACTGTGTGGCGCAGGGGGTGCCGTTTGCGCGTGAGTACAGCGGCCTATTGGCGAATCGCTCGTTTGGGGGTGCGCAGGTGTCTCGCACCTTTTATGCGAAGGGACAAACCGGGCAGCAGCTATTGCTTGGCGCCTATGGGGCAATGATGCGGCAGGTAGAGGCTGGTGGCATTGAGCTATTTCCCCGGCGGGAGATGCTGGATTTGGTCGTGATAGGCGGGCAGGCCCGTGGGATTGTGGTGCGCAACTTGCTCACGGGCGAATTTGAGCGCTATGCGGGTGATGCGGTTGTCTTGGCAACGGGCGGCTACAGCAATGTGTATTACCTTTCGACGAACGGCAAAAACTCTAATGTAACGGCGGCGTGGCGGGCCTACAAGCGGGGAGCGCTGTTTGCGAATCCTTGTTTTACGCAGATTCATCCCACTTGTATTCCGGTCTCCAGCGAGTTTCAGTCGAAGCTGACGCTGATGAGTGAGAGCTTGCGCAATGACGGGCGGGTGTGGGTGCCGCAGCAGGCAGGGGACACCAGAGCGCCCGGTGAGATTCCAGAAGCGGAGCGAGATTACTATCTAGAAACGCGCTATCCGACCTTTGGCAATTTGGTGCCCCGCGATGTGGCTTCTCGCAATGCCAAACAGGTGATTGACGAAGGGCGGGGTGTGGGCGCAACCGGTTTGGCGGTGTATCTGGACTTTCGTGAGGCGATCGCTCATCAGGGCCGTGACGCTATCGAAGCTCGCTATGGCAATTTGTTTGAAATGTATCAGCGGATTACCGGCGAAGATCCCTACCAGGTGCCCATGCGCATTTACCCGGCTGTGCATTACACGATGGGTGGGCTGTGGGTGGACTATCACCTGATGAGCAGCGTGCCTGGGCTATTTGTACTCGGTGAAGCCAACTTCTCAGATCATGGTGCGAACCGGCTGGGGGCAAGCGCGCTGATGCAGGGGTTAGCGGACGGGTACTTCATTATTCCGTACACGCTGGGTAACTATCTAGCGACGACCGCTGTCGCTGCTGCCAGTACAGATGACGATGCCTTTGGTGACGCGGAGGCGTCAGCTCGCGCCCGGACGCTGAAGCTGCTGAGCATTGGGGGCGATAGAACCATGCTGGACTTTCACCGGGCGCTCGGGCATCTGCTCTGGGACGGGGTGGGCATTAGCCGTACTCGCGAGGGTTTGCAGCAAACGATTGAGCAGGTGCGATCGCTGCGCCATGAATTTTGGCAAAATTTGCGTGTGCCCGGTGAGGCCAATACGCTTAACAAAAACCTTGAATTTGCTGGGCGAGTGGCTGACTTTATGGAACTTGGGGAAGTGATGGCGCGCGACGCGCTGGCCCGCGAAGAATCTTGTGGCTGTCACTTTCGAGACGCGTTTCAAACGGCAGAGGGTGAAGCCCAACGGCGAGATGATCAATTTTCGGCGGCGATCGCCTGGAAATACACAGGTGACGAACAAACGCCTGAGCAGATCAACGAACCGCTGACGTTTGAAAATGTCAAACTGACCCAGCGCTCTTATCAATAGATCCGACTCAATAGGCTAGACCCAATAGATCCGACCCAATAGATCCGACTCAATAGACTTGACAGCTAATGAAAATCAACTTAAAAGTTTGGCGGCAGTCCAGCGCTCAGTCAACCGGCGCTTTTGCAACCTACACAGTGGGCGGCGTCCAGAGCGATCTGTCTTTTCTAGAAGTCCTCGATATTCTCAACGAGCAGCTAATTGCTGAAGGCGGCCTACCTGTAGAGTTTGACCACGACTGCCGAGAAGGCATTTGCGGCTCCTGCGGCATGATGATCAATGGCCAAGCCCACGGCCCTCAACAGCGCACTGCCGTCTGCCAGCTCTACATGCGCCATTTTCAAGATGGCGATACGGTGACGCTAGAGCCCTGGCGCGCCAAAGCCTTTCCGGTCATCAAAGACTTAGTGGTCGATAGATCCGCCTTTGATCGCATCTCGGCAGCGGGCGGCTATATTTCTGTGCGTACCGGCGCTGCACCTGAGGCGAATGCGATGCTGGTGCCCAAACCCAATGCGGATAAAGCCTTTGACTATGCGACCTGTATTGGCTGCGGCGCTTGTGTAGCGGCTTGTCCGAATGCCTCGGCGTCGCTGTTTACCGCCGCTAAGCTGTCGCATCTGGCGCTACTAGCACAGGGTAAGCCGGAGCGTAAGCAGCGGGTAGTCAAAATGAGCGAGCAAATGACGGCTGAGGGCTTTGGCGACTGCTCCAATCACGGCGAGTGTCAGTCGGTGTGTCCGAAAGGGATTTCGATTGAGGCGATCGCTCAAATGCGCCGAGAATACATCCGCGCTAAACTACCCTTTGGCTAAGACTGTCCTTCGGCCAAACGGACCGTTTTTCCTACTTCACTTCCAGCACTTCTTTTAAGCAGGTACCTCTGACAATGGCAACGGTCGATGCAATCTATACCGATGGCGCATGCTCAGGCAATCCAGGTCCAGGTGGTTGGGGCACCCGCATAGAATTTACCGATGGCCAAGTTCACGAGCTAGGCGGGCGAGACGGCGCGACCACGAACAACCGTATGGAGATGCAAGCGGCGATTTCGGCCTTGGAATTTTTGCACAATGCCGCTGTCGAAGCTGCCGTCGAAAGCACCCACATCACGCTACATACCGATAGCGAATACCTGAAAAACGGTATCACCAAATGGATTAAAGGCTGGAAGCGCAAAGGTTGGAAAACCTCTGCAGGCAAAGCCGTCTTAAATAAAGATCTGTGGCAGCAGCTCGATGCCGTCGCCCAATCTTTAATAGAAAAGGACTTAACCATTGACTGGCGCTATGTTCGCGGCCACACAGGTAATCCTGGCAATGAACGCTGCGATGAAATTGCCAGCGCTTTTTCTCGAGGGCAGTCGATTGGCCTGAAACAGAACGCCACCTTGAAAAAAGAGACGAAATCAGCTAGAAAGACAGGGGAATCTGCTGCTACTAATCAAAAATCCATCAATTTATCGGCTATCATCCTGGAAACGAATGCTGATACCGCTCAAACAAATGTCGGTACCACTGAGGAACCATCGTTAACACCAGCGCTAAGATCCTACGAGACTCCCCAGGAAGGACAACCGGACATGGCTTCGTCAGATTCAAAAAGCGATAACCCTTATGAAGGGGGTAGAGTACAGCGCCTCAAAAATGCATTAGAGACACTACAGGTCACCGATGAACTTGCCAAGCAAGGCTATTTGATTACCAGCGCTGAACTCGCTGACCTGATGGATGTGAACGCCAGCGCGGTTACCAGCCGAGGCGACTACTGGGCCTGGCGAAACTGGACGGTCTCACGCATTCGCCGCGAAGGCAATCAAATTCTCTGGCAGCTAGAGCGCATAGACGAATGAACGTTGACTAGCGGCGCTAGCCGGGAGGCCACCCCAAAGCCCGTCCGCCCAGCAAGTGCAGATGCAGATGGAACACCGTTTGGCCAGCCTCTTCGCCAGTATTGATCACCACCCGGTAGCCATCGAGCTTTTCCTGGCGGGCGATCGCACTCACCGCAAACAGTAAATGACCCAGCAAGGCTTTGTCCTCTGTCTGAGCATCCGCCAGCTTGGGAATTGGCTTTTTGGGAATGACCAGAATATGAGTCGGCGCTTGAGGCGTGATATCGCGAAAGGCCAGACAAAGATCATCTTCGTAAACAATATCAGCCGGAATTTCGCGGCGGATAATCTTGCTAAAAATAGTCTCTTCGCCGATCTCGCTCATGATAGGGACTCATATTCTGAGGGCATTCGAGAGCTTAGTTTACCGGAAAATCTGCGCCCAGCACTAGCCCGGTCTGGCCCATGACATTACCGACGTTGAACGATACCGGCAAATCCACGCCCCAATCAAAATTACCTTCGTCGTCGAGCAGCTCACCAATAATAGGCACCGACCTCATATCCAACTCATCGGCCTTACGCTCAGCAGACGAGTCACGACCCGTACGGTTATTGATACTCTCAGAGACAGTATCAAAGTTGACAGTCTCTTCAATCTCAAATGTTCTAGATTCTAGAGGAAAAAGAGCAGAGGTCGATTGGTTAGCTGGCATATCTGCCGGGGGAGAAGCGACTTGGGCCTGAGCTGTAGCGTCAAAAACTTGGGCAACGCAGAGGGTAGATGCACCGACGATCAGACAACGCATGAATGCTTTTAGCATGATGGATCGGTGAAGATAAAGGATAACAAGCTCAGCTTACGCAGCAGAAAACACCTTTGATAATGCGGTATCTGCTGAAGCCCCATTTCATAGCTAGGGGTAGTTCGGCTCGAAGGCATACCAAACCCTATTCCCAAAGGAATCAGGTGAGCGTAAATCTACTGATTCGCCTTTAAAGATTAAAGGCGGTAATTTGAAATCTTGATTAAAGCCATATTACGCAAGGGTTTTCACTTACTCCAAGGGGCTTTCGCCCCTCATCCGTGAGAGTGCGGAGCGATCATCGTCGGAAAAAGCACACAACAAAAGCGCCAGCGCTGCAACGCGACGCCTTTAGAGTGACGAGCGTTTCAAAGGGCGGTTTTGCAATTTTCAAAGGCTCGCTTTTAGAGCATTCACGATCTGCTCAATCGTCTCTGCTGCCAGCTCTGGCCATATTGGCAGACTCAGCACTTCTTCACCCAACGCTTCACTAACCGGGTTGGTGGGATACTGCCCATCGTAAACGGGCAGGCGATCTTGCGGGATTGGGTAGTAAATCATTGAGCCAATGCCCGCTTCGGCAAGGGATTGTTTGACGCGATCGCGCTTCCCAGCCAAAATCCGAATCGTATACTGATGAAACACGCAGCCCTCAGCAATCAGTGGGGTAATCACTTCATCCACCCCCTCCAGCAACCGGCTATAGGTCTTCGCTACTTTCAAGCGCTGCTGATTCCAAGTATCAATATGGCCCAGCTTCACGCCTAAAATCGCTGCCTGCAAAGCATCTAGTCGCGAATTGTAGCCCAGCATTTGATTGCGGTAGCGCTCCTTTGCCCCATGCACCCGCAGCATTTGGGCCAACTCTGCCACCTCATCGTCATTCGTCGTAATCAGGCCCCCATCCCCATAAGCCCCCAAATTCTTCGTTGGGAAAATGGAAAAAGCGCCAGCGTGACCAATAGAGCCGACTTTCTGGCCAGTCGTGGTTTGGCGCGTAGCCTCATCACAGCCTTGATCGCAGCCCGCGCAGTTGCCCTGGTACACCGCCCCAAACGCCTGCGCACAGTCTTCTAAAATCTTCAAGTCATGCTCTGCCGCAATTTCTAAAATCTTCGTCATTGCCGCTGGCGTGCCATACAGATGCACCGGGACAATCGCCTTTGTCCTCGGCGTAATTGCATCTTTGATCAAGTCAGGATTAATGTTGAAGCTGTCCGCTTGGATATCAACAAAGACTGGCTTAGCCCCTACACAGCTAATGGATTCAGCCGTTGCAAAAAAACTAAACGGCGTCGTGAGCACTTCATCACCAGGGCCAACGCCCAGCGCCCGCAAGCTGATCATCAGCGCATCAGTGCCCGAGTTCACGCCAATGGCATGCTTTACACCTAAATACTCAGCAGCGTCCATTTCGAACTGCCTGAGCGTCGGCCCCATAATAAACTGGCCCGACTCCAGCACCTTATCGATCACAGTCTGGATCTCGGCTTTAATCGACTGGTACTGGGGCTTGAGATCTAAGATCGGAATCTTGATATCGCTCACGTCAGCTTTCTCACTTTTAGATTCAGACACGTTTGGAGCGCCCGCTGCGCCGCCTTTCGCATCAAACTCTAACACGTTCTCTGTAAGGCTTATCTGCCCTCACTGCTGAGCCTGCAAGCTAACTGTGTAGATGGGACTATGCAAATGGCTGTGCAGATGAAGTATTCCGCATAGGTCACTGCGAGAAGCTCCTTAGAAACCACTTAGAAGCTAGTTATCTAGTGAGCTATTTAACGGTGGGCCGCTTATCTAGAGCTACTATTTCCGGGGCCAAAATCTCCGGCACCACTACCTCGGCGGGCGAAAACCGTACCTGCGATCGCAGCCAGTTGGTAATTAGGCGGGGGCAGTTCTTCCTCGTCCAGCGCAGCATGAATAGTCGAAAGATTGGCTTAGAGCGGCGTGCAATCATTTTCAGCAGCCGATTCAATGGCTTTGATTGCACCCGACGATTGACCAGATTGGTAGAGCCTACGTCATAAAGGCAGTCCACAATCAGCCGTAGGGTCACTTCTTCACGCAGAAATAGGCTCTCGATCAGTATTTCTACATCTCGCATTCGCTCATCTTCTAGCTGCTGTTCTCTATAAATAGCATCGGTTTTAGATGACTTCGTCCGCCTTAACATAGTGCGCTAAGTATTGGGTGGGCAGCGTTGAGTGGAAGCGTTGAGCAGCATCGTACTCTTTAACGTACCGCCTATCGCTGATAGCTAACCTCATTTTCAAAATAAAGTTTCACAAGCGATCGCTCTATGGCTCAGGGCACGCTAATGGATACGGTGACTTAGGAATGTCCATATGCTGGCAAGAATTTGGAGCGCGTCACTCATCGGGATTGATGCGCTAAAGGTCGGCGTGGAAGTTGATCTCTCGGGTGGGCTACCGGGCGTAGTCGTGGTGGGACTGCCGGACACAGCGGTGCAAGAATCACGCGAGCGGGTGCGGGCAGCACTGAAAAATGCTGGCTTTGCCTTTCCTATGCGCAAGGTAGTAATTAATCTCACGCCGGCCGACGTGCGTAAGGAAGGGCCGATCTATGACTTGCCGATTGCAATTGGCATTTTAGCTGCGTCAGAAGCGGTGGATAGTGCGCTGTTAGATGACTATCTGCTGCTGGGTGAGATGTCGCTTGATGGGTCACTAAGGCCGGTGGCAGGCGTTGTGGCGATCGCGGCGGCTGCCCGTCAGATGGGCCTAAAAGGACTGGTACTACCGGCTGATAATGCGTACGAAGCGGCTGTGGTTCCGGGTCTAGTCGTTTACGGATTTAAACAGTTGAGCGAAGTCGTCGATTTTTTGAATGCGCCAGAAGACCATCAGGCCATCAAGGTAGATGCGCCTGAAGAATTGCTGCGATCGCCCACCTCTCTCCTAGATCTTCGAGACATCAAAGGCCAAATGCAAGCCCGCCGCGCCCTAGAAATTGCTGCGGCAGGCGGTCATAATCTGTGCTTGATTGGGCCACCCGGCAGCGGTAAAACCATGCTGGCCCAGCGACTTCCGGGTATCTTGCCACCGCTAACCTTTTCTGAAGCGCTCGAAGTCACTCAAATTCACTCCGTAGCAGGCTTACTCAAAGAAAAAGGCAGCTTAGTGAATCAAAGACCCTTCCGCACTCCTCACCATTCCGCCTCCGGCCCCTCACTGGTCGGCGGCGGCAGCTATCCCAAACCCGGCGAGATTTCCCTCGCTCACCGCGGCGTACTTTTTCTAGATGAGCGCACAATAGCAAGTTTAAAGAATTGATGCGCTGTAACCTCGCACTGACAAGGCTTTGGGCCGCATCGATTTTGAGGAAGCTGTATCGCTGTGAAACCAGAGCAGTTTAATCCAAATTTTTGGCAGACTTGGTTGTCCACGTTGGTCAGCGGCCAGCAAGTGCCTTTCTCCTTTAATTGAGGGCTACCCAACCTGTGGTCAACCGGACTACCAACCCCCTGGATTCTGGCAGCTAGGATAATGGCTGAGTGCCGCCTTGCTATTTAGACAGGAAATAAATTCAGAAACTCTGCGATGACCAACGCCGGTCGTACCAGACATTCCTGCGCTGGGAAGCGGACAGTTGGGATCTGCTCTCGCAGCAGCACCCGCTCCTTGGCGTAATCGCGAAACGCATGGTCACGCTTCTGATGCTGGCGACCATCTACTTCCAGGCAGATGCACCGTCCGCCCCGGAACACTAGAAAATCTGCTTCTAGTCGCTCTACCATTCCGTGGGCATCCTTCGTGATTGGTAGCCCTTCTAGAGAGGCCGTGCCTTGACTGTTCGCAAAGAACAGTACGCCTTTTTCCTGCAATACTTTGGCGATCGCTAGCGCTGCCTGAGAGCGAAAGTACATGCCACTCCAGCAAATCGGTGGAATTCCTTGGCTGGTACGCCAGGTTTCCTCCTGACGCTGTTGGCTACCGGCGACAATAGCAGTTGCATTCGCCGTCCGTTCAATCGTTGATCGCAAAGAATCATCGAAAAATAGCCGCCACCAATGCTGCGAGCCACGACCATCCCGTTGGTCTGCGTAGTACCCACTGCGTCTACGTAGCTCGCATAGCGATCCGTAGCTGAACAAGTCCTCTGGTTAGTTTGTGCGATACCGTTGACGGACTAAGCCCTAAGCGTTTTGCGATCTCTTTACGAGAGAAATCTCGGATATAAACAAGTTCTACAATTTCTCGTGTTCGCTGCTCTAGCTGAGCGAGCGCTTGCTGCAACTGCATCCGCTCGTTCTGCACTATTTGAAAGTGGTGATAGCGAGCGTCAGGTAGTAGCTCACCTAGCGAAGATGTCTCCGTTTCGCTTTTTGTAATGGGTGCATCTAAGCTCAGCAAGTTGCGGTTGCTGCTTGCAATTCTAACCTGCTGCCACTCTTCGACAAATATTTCTAATGCATCGGCTATTTCTTGTTCGCTCGGCCAACGGTGGAGGTCTTTGTGCAGTTGGCGAATTACTTTTGCAGAGTGGCTCAGCAGTGTTTGCCAACGCCGAGGAATACGAACCGTTGTACTGTTATCTCGCAGGTAGTGCTTTATTTCGCCACGAATATAGGAAACCGCAAACGTGCTGAAGGCGTACCCTTTTGTGACATCGAAGCGCTCTATCGCTTTGAGCAATCCCATACTACCTACCTGAACTAGATCATCAAAGGTTTCTCCAGAGGTATGTATTAGGGCATGGGCCTGGCGATGCACTAGGCCGATATTTATCCCTGCTATGCGATTGCGTAATTGAACTGATGGTTCTTTCTGATGTTGCGCTAGTAAGTCAAGTGACTGAGCTTTAGCAGAACCGCTGTGAACAGAGGACATAGACGATGATAAAGGGCTATGGGTGTTACCTAGCGTTCCCAGTCTGTAAGGGGAAGCCGAACAGACTGACTCTTTGCCCATCTATATCACCAGCGCACAATGCACCTCTTTTGAATAGTTTTGGTTTCACTGTTATTCACAGTTCTGAAATGGGTATTCTTGATCTATTGATTGCCTCATAAGATTCGAGTGTATTCATCATAAAAAGTTGAACTTTCTAGATTATGGCCGTCATTGACAGTATTTGCCCCAGTTCAATTGAGTGGTTAGCGATGTTTAGAGCCAGTAAGCTTGCCTTCTTGTCGCTGCTAGGTAAGTATTGCACAGCTTTCTTTGTTTGCAGCCTTGTCCAACAATGATGAATCACAGTGACGTTGAACTCAAAAAGCTAGCGACTATGTGGCAAGGGAGCAAGGAGGCTGCTAAAAAAACAGCGACCTACAAGAAGTTAATCGAACGGCGTTATCTAAACCCTCAAGGTTATGTTCCCTGGGAAATCGTTGCCTCTGAAGTTACC
>JBAUIB010000066.1:0-5541 GCA_049680585.1 Phormidesmis sp. | reverse complement strand
GGTGGGTGAAGTCGAGGTACCAGGTACCGAGCTTGACGTTGTCTTCAGGCGTCGTCAGGCTGTAGCTGCCGATATCCGTTTGCTCCGCTATCCAAGCAGCGGTATCAGGCATTACCTGCATCAGGCCGACCGCGCCAACGACCGACTGAATATCGGCCTGAAAGCGTGACTCTTGTCGCATCAGGGCGGTCACTAGCAGCGGGTTGAGCGATCGCTGCTGTGACCAGCGCTCAATCAAATCAACGAAGGGGAATGGATAAATGGCCTGCCAGTAGGCTGGGGTTTCTATGAGCTGCTGATACTCCTGCTGGTCTTCAGGGCGATCGCGCCAAGCCAAACTAGACACCATGAAAATACCCACCAGATGATCGCCGACACCTTGGCGCAAAATGCCATCGGTAAATTGCTCAGATACAGTAGGCTCTTGAGGCTCGCTAAATTCAGTTTGCCAATGGGCCCAGGCAGTTTGATCGTGGCCGAGTAAATACAGCTCTTGCAGCGTGGTAGAGCCAGCCGGCAGTGGCGATCGCCGTGGCGCGACCACTACTCGCGGCGATCCGCCTCGAACCGTATCAAAATTGCCCACGGCCCAGTCAAGATGGACGGCTGAGCGCCAGGCAAAATAGGACTCGGGGTGATTGCGAATTACCTGCTCAAAGGACTGGCGAGCAGTCTCTGGCTGGTTTTGCCGCAGCGACCATTTACCCAGCCAAAAGCCCGCTTCTGCGGCCAGCTCATTGTCTGGCGCGGCCGACACCAGCTGCTGCGCCCACTTAATAGCGCTGACAACATCGCCTTTTTCAGCCCCTGCTTTCGCATTTTCCAAGCGGATCTCAGCGGCTTCGTCAGATTTTGAATATTGAGACAGGATAGAAGCACGGGCCTGCGCTGCCGACGCCGGACTCTTCATTTCCTCGAGCCGCTCCGCCCGCAGAACTAATGCCTCAGCTGCCCTATCTGGAAACCGCTCAATCACCTGATCGAGTGTGGCAATGGCCGCTGGGTCAGGCAGCAGATTCGCCAGCTTGAGCAGACCTTCGGCGGTCTCTGGCGCGTCTGGAAACGCTTGGTTGAGCGTTTGATAGGTGGCGATCGCCTCTTTTATTTTGCCGTTGCGCTCTTTTCCTCGTGCGGCCCGATACTGACTAGTCGGCGTCCCCGGCGCTTTTGTATAGGCTTCGCCCGCTTTGGTATACACCTGATTTTCCCAATAGCCAAATCCGATCGCAGCCCAGTCTGCTGGCGTCAGCGCTTCACCGTATTGGCTAGTCAAGCGATCTAGGATGGCGCTGTAGCTCGGATGGTTGATGCCATAGTAGGCCACCAGTTTCAGCAACGACAGGTCGTCCAAGCCAGTCGAGTCCGCCTCTGCGGGATCCACCACCAAGACAGCAGAGGCAGCGTCGCGATTCGCCTCACTCAGCGGTTGGGTCTCAGCAAGACGCTTCAGCGCAATCTCTACGCTACGCGGATGACTGGGAACCTCTTTTAGTAAAGTGTCCCAGAAGGGGGCTGCTGCTGCCGGGAGCTTCGCCTGATTAGCGGCCTGATTGCCCATCTGAAATAGTGCTTCAGCCGCAGCAGCGCTATTCGCATAGTCGCTCACCAGCTGATTCCAGGTCGCCTGCGCGGCCGCTGTCTGCCCAGCCGCTGCTTGGGCCTGCCCTTTTCGCAGCAAGACATACGGCGCCATATCCAGATAGCGATTCTCTAATTGCGCTAGCAGCGGCAACGCCTGACTGCCTTGGCCTTGGTTGATTAAGTCTGTTGCTAGCATGTAGCGAGCGCGATCGCTTTCAATGCCCGCTTCAGTTTGAGCGATCGCACTTAGCGCAGCACGGCGAGATTCAGGCGGCTGCATAATCAGGCCCAGCACCTCAGAGTCAGCCACTGCCTCAGGCAGCTGTTCTACATTCGCATTTGCATTCACGACAGCAGGCGCTTTCACCTCAAACGCACCGGTTGCCTCCAGCAGCCCTACCACTAATCCGACGGCGAGCGCACCCGTCCCCATCAGCGCTAATAGCGGCCATTTGTCCTTTAGCGTTTTTAGCATCTGGTGTCTCGCCATGTGTCGTTGTTGTGGGCTGGAGCGAAAATCAACTTTTTTAAATACTTTCTCTGACGTTTTAGCAGAAAACTCGGGTGATGGTGAGGGAAAAGCTGCCTAAGCCCGCTGTAAAAAAGCTGCCAAAAACGGGCAACACCCGAAAGTAAAAAGTTTGCAGGACACGCAAAACGCCAAAATCAGTAGATACTATAGAACGGGAATTTAGGTTAAATGAATAAGGAATGGATTTTATAGCATCGGATCAGTCTTGTCTGAACTGGACAGGAGATTGCCTGGTGATCGGTCTCTTAGAAGAGTCGCTACCGCTCACAGGAATCTTGTCGGATCTTAACGACAAGGTGGCCGGCCTGCTGCAAACGCTCATTGATGAGGAATTGTTTGAGGGCAAAGCTGGCACCAGTGCTATCACCCGCCTCAGTCCTAATTCTCCCATCAAAAAAATCGCCGTTGTCGGACTCGGCAGTTCGGAAGCAATGGCATTAGAAGGGCTCCGTCGAGGGGCAGGGGCCGCTGCCCGACTGACGCAAGCCGCCAAATGTCAGTCGATGGGCATTAGCTTCCCGGTGTGGAATAATAGCCAGTCACTCACTGCTCAAGCCCTCACAGAAGGCGTCATACTAGCTCTCAATAAGGACAATCGCTTCAAGTCTGAGGCCGACAAAAATAGAACCGAGCTCACCGACATCCACCTATTGGCCTTTGCAGGAGAGGAAGCCGCGCTCCAAAAAGCCAAAGATATTTGCCACGGTGTGATTTTAGCCCGTGAGCTGGTCGCGGCTCCGCCCAATGTTGTCACCCCTCAGAAGCTAGCCGACACGGCCACCGAGATTGCCAATGACTATGGCCTCAAGCTAGAAATTTTGGAGCGCGATCAGTGTGAGGCGCTAGGTATGGGCGCTTATTTAGGGGTTGCCCAAGCCTCAGATCTTCCCCCTAAGTTTATCCACCTGACGTATCAGCCTGAAGGCGCAGCCCCTCGCAAACTGGCCATCATTGGTAAGGGCTTGACGTTTGATTCAGGCGGGCTAAATCTCAAAGTCAGCGGTTCTGGTATTGAAATGATGAAAATTGATATGGGCGGCGCGGCAACTGTGCTGGGGGCAGCAAAGGCGATCGCCCAGCTCAAACCCAATGTAGAAGTGCACTTCATCAGCGCCACGACCGAGAATATGGTCAGCGGACATGCGATGCGCCCCGGTGATATTCTCACCGCCTCCAACGGTAAAACCATCGAAGTGAACAACACCGATGCAGAAGGCCGCCTTACCTTGGCCGACGCGCTAGTGTATGCCGACAAGCTCGGCGTCGATGCCATGATCGATCTAGCAACGCTCACAGGCGCTTGTGTGGTGGCACTTGGAGATGATATCGGCGCACTTTTTAGCCAAAACGAAGCACTGGCGCAAGCACTCACCTCAGCGGCCAAACTCTCCGGTGAAAAAATCTGGCAGATGCCGATGGAAGAAAAATATTTCGAGGGGCTCAAGTCTGTTGTCGCCGACATGAAAAATACCGGGCCTCGCGCGGGTGGATCGATTACAGCCGCTCTCTTTCTCAAACAGTTTGTTAAAGAAACCCCTTGGGCTCATTTGGATATCGCAGGCCCTGTGTGGTCTGAAAAAGAGAATGGCTACAACAGCCCTGGTGCGACTGGTTACGGCGTGAGAATGCTCGTAGAGTGGGTGCTCGGCAGCGAAAATCTGGCTGGCTAAGGAGCGCTATTTATTTAGTAAAGCATTCGCACTTTTGAGCATACTGTTGGGCTGTAGCACATAGTGAGATGTTGGCTGAGCACGGTGGTGCATTGGTTGAACGAGGACTTTGGGTTGGGCTAAACGTCTATTCTCTTCATCCAGCGTAGCTACAAGCGGCGCCAACATGTCTTGTCGGCAGCTAGGGCAGTACCAGCAGATTTCATCTTTTCGTAGGTGCCGCAGCAGTTTGTCGTCGCACAGGCTGCATTGAGCACACGCAGAAGAAATGGGAGATGTACTAAGGGAAGTACGCAGGGAATCACTCAGAGAACTATCAGCGAGCATGATACAAAAAGAGATATTTTAAAGAAAACGGGCTAAAGAAAAGCGGGCATGAGAATGTTAGGCTTTAGCCTATTTACGATACCTTCTATCTGTTTTTTGCTACATCGAGGAATTACGGATTATGAGGGACGGATTGCCGCCAAACATCTGCTCGCTTAGAATTCGCTCGCTTAAGCTGCAGGACAAGCCGCTTTTTCTTCTGTATTAAGGGTGTCAGCTTTCTCTCGTAATGTTATCTATCGCTAGAGTAGGATATGTCTCAATGACGCGTCAGAATACGGCGCGGCAGCAGGGTTTATTCCATATGAGAGAGTCTGTTGCATAGCAGCGCCTACATAACAGACTCAAATAAACCAATGAGATTACCTTCTGGATCGCGGAAGTAGGCAACTTTGAGCGAAAATTCAGAATTTTGTGTGGGAGGCTCGGCAAATACTACGTTTGCACGGCGTAGCTCATGGTAGATGTCATCTAGACTATGAACCTGCAAAATGAGCCCGAATCTATCTTGACACTCGCCAGCCTGGGGCAGTTCGCTGGTGCGCAATATTTCAGACATTTCCTGCCGACGGAACAGAGAGAGCCGGATATTAGCAATTTCAAACTCGGCATACCCTTTTTCAAGGTGGAGGGCAATGGGTTTGAATTTAAGAACGTCTCGGTAAAACTCAGCGCAGGTCGCAATATCAGAGACAAATAGACGAGTGTGGGCAGCTTGAACTTCCATAATAGATTTTTGAGAGGGGGCAAAGTTACAGGGACAACGCGGCCCTTGTTGATGCAGTGCCAATTTTAGTCGATGTATCGGATTTTTGTGCGCTCGGCGCTGTAGCTCTGTAATGGATTCGTCCTTTGCGAGTAGGCAAGTGCTGTTTTTATGTTTGCGATTTTTATGAATAGTTCTACTGATCGATCTAGTCAGCCATCCAAAGCAATGCTGCGTCTGAGCTGTGCAGTTTGCTGGGAATTACAGCAAGCTACTGGTTGGCACAACGGGGCAAGCGCTGATCTCCACAGACAAGCTTTATGGGCTAAACCGTCTGGCAGAGGATGACTGGCTAGCGGGAACGACGTGACGGTTGACGACGGCTTTGCCGCTTTCTTGTTGGGTCGCCATATCGATTGCGATCGCTGCAATCTGAACATCCAAACAGTCTTTGGGAACGCCTAGCTCAGCGCTCACCTGTAAATCTCCGAGCGCATCGGGCGATAGGTTGGTCAACAGCTGAGGCTCCATTACCAGACTGCGGCTTTGCCGATCAATCATCCAGATTTTAATGAACGGTTTGTACGCAGAGGGGCGTGTCCTAACGATGATGGTGACTGTTTCACCCGCAATCAGATCGCCGGTCGGAACGCTAATGACGGGCAGTGCCATTTCTGGTAGGTCTGCGTTGGTGGCGCTGACGTGAGTAGAAAATGAGCCTACAG
>JBAUIB010000065.1:0-3410 GCA_049680585.1 Phormidesmis sp. | reverse complement strand
CATGCATACTTGCAAGCGCTCTCCGGTTAGGAGAGCCTTTTTTTTAGCCACGTTGCCCTCAACCCAGCAAGGGCCTCAGCGCAGAGAGGCATCTTTAAGTCCACAGAAAAAGCAGACTGCGCTAAATTAATGTGGGCCTCTCCGGGCCGATGTGACTCCGGTGTGAAGGTTGAAGTCTGCCAAGTTGATGCTTTAGCAGGAGAGTTTCGTGCGGCTGTTCAACACCGTCACTGAATTGCGTCAGTACCTAGATCAATTTGAGGATCAAACCATTGGCTTTGTGCCGACGATGGGTGCGCTTCATGCCGGTCACCGAAACCTAATCGACAAAGCTAGGTCCATCAGCGATGTGGTGGTCGTCAGCATCTTTGTCAATCCTCTTCAGTTCGCACCAAATGAAGATCTTGAGCGCTATCCTCGCCCGCAACAGGCCGATCAGGCGCTGTGTAAATCAGCGGGCGTAGATGCTGTGTTTGCGCCGTCTCCAGTTGAGCTTTACGGTGCAGCCCAGCGAGATCTCTCGACTGTGACCCAGGTGATACCGCCTCAGGCCATGATGCAAACTCTTTGCGGGCGATCGCGCCTCACCCACTTTCAGGGCGTCGCCACGATTGTCACCAAACTGCTCAACATCGTCCGCCCCACCTATGCCTTCTTCGGTCAAAAAGACGCCCAGCAAGTGGCCATCATCAAGCGTCTGATTCGCGATCTGCACTTGCCAGGTGAAGTAGTGGTCTGTCCTATCGTGCGTGAGTCAGATGGTCTAGCCCTAAGTTCTCGCAATCGCTACCTCTCGCTCTCACAGCGTCAGCAGGCCACCGTGCTCTACCGCAGTTTGCAAGCAACTCAACTGGCTTTTGAGCAGGGCAAGCGATCGCAAGCTGCCTTGCTACAGGCCGCTCACGACGTTTTAGCGACCGAACCTGCCGTCAGCTTAGACTACCTAGCGCTGGTCCATCCTGATACACTGGAGCCTTTGCAATCAATAGATACCGTAGGCATGATAGCGATCGCAGCAAATCTAGGCACCGTACAAAATTCCACAGCTGCTCAAACAGCCAGTCAAACAGCCCAAAAAGGTCAAACGACTCGCCTCATCGACAACGTCATACTCTCAGACCCATCATCTGAGAGATTACCAGCTCTCAGCGATCGCCGGGCCCCCATCATTGCCATTGACGGACCGGCTGGCGCAGGCAAGTCCACTGTCGCTCGCCAAATCGCTCATCGGCTGGGCCTACTCTATCTAGATACTGGCGCAATGTACCGCGCGCTGACCTGGTTTGTCCTTCAGCAAGGCGTCGATCCTAGCGACGAAGCGGCCGTTGCCCAACTGCTACCGAACTGCCGCATTCAGCTAACTGCGAATATGAAGGGCGATCAGCCCCAGCCTCCCCGTGTAAGCGTCAATGGACAAGAGATCACCGCCGCTATTCGCACGGCTACTGTCACCGATCAAGTGTCCACGATTGCGGCTCAAAGCGCCGTCCGTGCCAACCTCGTACAGCAGCAGCAGCAGTATGGCACCCAAGGGGGTATCGTCGCCGATGGCCGGGATATTGGCACCCAAGTTTTTCCCGACGCCGAACTCAAGGTCTACCTCACTGCCTCCGTAGGTGAACGGGCTCGTCGTCGCTACCGGGACTTGCAGTCGGCCAATCAGCCCCTGCCTGAGCTAGACGCACTCGCCACTTCAATCGCAGAGCGCGATCGCAAAGACAGCACTCGCACCGTATCCCCCTTACAAAAAGCCCCTGACGCCATCGAAATCATCACCGACACCCTCACTGTCGAGCAAGTGATTGACCAAGTCTGCAAGCTCTATCAAAAGGCGATCGCGCCGTAATTTCCCTGCTGTAGTTTTCCCGTCATCGTTTCCCTGCCATAGCTTCCCTGTCATAATTTCCTTATCTCCCCATTTCTCCCTCCCTCCTGGCATGCCCGCCCTTAGCATTGCAGAACAAAAAGCAGCCCAGCGCCGAGTGCTGCTCAGGGCCCGGCAGAGAATACCCGAACGCATCTTGCAGAAAAAATCTGCCAGCATTTGCCAGCATTTACAAAGTTGGGATGTGTTTGTGCGATCGCGTCTCACCCTGGCCTACTGTAGCTTCCGAGACGAACCCGATCTTGGCCTGCTCTTAAAGCAGCAGCGCAGTTGGGGCCTGCCTCGCTGCGAAGGCAAAACCCTCCAGTGGCATCGCTGGTTTCCCACCTGCACCTGGCCCTTACGCCCCGGTACCTACGGCATCACCGAGCCCGACCCGGCCTCGCCTTTGGTCGATCCTCACAAAGTCGATCTCATTCTCGTGCCTTGCCTTGCCTGCGACGTCAACGGCTACCGGCTCGGCTACGGCGGCGGCTTTTACGATCGCATGCTCAGCGAAAGCATTTGGGCTAGCAAAATTACTATCGGCGTTGTCTATGAATACGCCCGGCTGCCTCAGCTCCCCCGCGAAGACTGGGATATTCCGCTAAGTGGCATCTGCACGGAAAGCGGGCTTTTTTTGAACGATGAACGATAAAGCCGACCTACTTCCACAAATTAATACCGCCCATCAATCCCAATACGTTTGAGACCAGCACCACATTTTCCGGCAGCTCTATCTGAATATGCTTAATCTCGCCACCGCCTAAGTAAAGCCGGTCATAGTTAAAGACGCGAGATAGCTGTTTAAGCGCCTTGAGCAGCCGGCTATTCCAAGTCTCTGGCCCAATTACCTTGAGCGCCGCTCGACCTAGCTGCTCCTCATAGGTCTGCCCTTTGCGAAAGCGATGATGGCCAAATTCCAAATTCGCCATCAAGTGTCCATCTGTGAACAACGCCGAGCCAAAGCCAGTGCCGAGCGTAATCACCATCTCTACGCCGTGACCAGAAATCGCACCCATACCCTGCAAATCTGCGTCATTAGCAGCTCTGACAGGTTTGCCTAAGCGATCAGCGAGGGTCTGGGCCAAGTCGTACCCTTCCCAGTCACTGTGCAAATTAACGGCTGTATACACGACGCCTCGGCGCACCACACCGGGAAAACCCACTGAAACCCGATCAAAATTGTCCTGTTGGGCGGCAAGTTTTTTAATCACCTCCATCACCGCGTCTGGTGTTGCTGGCTTGGGGGTTTTGAGCCTGGCGCGATCGCTCAAAGCCTGTCCCTCTTGGTCTAACATCATCGCTTTAACGCCACTTCCCCCAATGTCTATGGCTAGCGTCCTGACGCCATCTGGAAACTCAGGAGCGCTAGGAGCGGGATCGGCAGATGATTTAGAAGGCTGCATATTCAAACATTCCTCAGGAAAATTGCGTGTAATCGGCGGCTGAACTGACGTGACAGAATCGATGAGATATCTTTCTATCCGTCTATCTATCGAAGTCTAGCCCGTTAGGTCCCCCCGAGCCGACCTCGGTGCTGACC
>JBAUIB010000064.1:0-1670 GCA_049680585.1 Phormidesmis sp. | reverse complement strand
CAGGCCCTCTTCGCTTTTTCTAGAAACCTCAACTGCGTTTTCCAGGATAGAAGTCGCACTGCCAGACGCATCTTGAGCCACGGCAGCAGAGGCAGACACGAACAGAATTATTCCTGCATAGAAACAGGCGGCGAGCAGTGGCCTATATCTGTATGGGCAATTGGAGAACAACATGATACTCATGGCGTAGCAAACAGGGAACGAGCGGCGGGCGCGGACGATTCGGTAGGCGTCGGTGTAGCAGTAGAAACATTGCCTAGTCCAGGAATAATCATCGCCTCAGACGCTGAGCTAGCCAGGGTCGCGGCCCTGCTAGCCCGGTCTCTACGGTTTTGTTCATCGGCAGCTTCACTAGCGTTCGCGGCGAGCTGAAGCTGAGCGCTCTCCAGTCGCTGCATATTCCACAGCGACTCACCGAGCATGGCGTTCTGCTGCATCTCCTGCATCTGTAGCGTGGCCGCAACGCCGGATATCTCAGCACTGCGTCTGACAATCTCCTGCGTAGAGGTGGCAGCAGTGGCTTCGGCTGACTTGTTGATCGCGCTTTGGGTAGCACCCAGTCCCGCCTGCATCATGTCTGAGCTAGTTGTGATCTGTGCCTGTAGCCACTTCTCGCCTTCTTCAGCCAGCATTGGCGCGGCCATCGCTCGCCCTAGCTCCTGGTCGTACTGATTAGCTTTGTCACGTCTGAGCACAATCGGTGACCGGGTGATCAGACCGGTTTCCTCGTCCTCTCCGGCCTGGGGCAGGCGAACTTTGTAGGGGTTAGGCGGCGTCTCTTGATTGCCGTCGCCGTCGGCACCTTCCCAGCCGTCGCCAAGGACAACCTTTGACATCTCTTCAAAGATTTCGTTCTGACTGGTGAGGACGCCCAGAATGCTATCGAGGATGCCGCCCATGTTGCCACTGAGGATGTCCCTGAAGATGCTCGGCGCAGATGAAGCTTCTCCGCCCAGAATACTCTCAATGCCACCGTTGATAACGTCTCCGATTGAGCCAGGAATACCCTCTGGTGTCGTAGGAAAGCCACCGCTTGGCAGGCCGGGAAAGGACGGAATGATGTCGCCGATAGTCGGTTCGCCAGGGGCAATGCTATTCCCGCTGCCGTTAATTGTGCTGGGAATGTCGGCTTCAAAGGGGTTTTCAGATGAGAAGGGTTGGGTTGAGGCGGCGGCGGAGCCTGACTGAAAGGCGATCGCGCCCGCTGTAATCGTCAGACTCGCGACAGTAGCCAAATGATTTCTGAGCGGTGATGGAGGTCTAGGCATGGGTAAGCGCCTGCTGCTGAAGTTTGTCACGGTTGCTGTACAGGTAGTCAATCCGACCGGCTCGGAGGGCTTCGACATAAACTTGGGTGAAGGCGCTGTGCGCCTGATACTTGTTGCCGAAGCGAGCGATGACCGTATCGCGCAGCCAGATCTCAGACTTGTTGTTCGCCAGCGCCGCTAGCCACTCAGGGGGCAGGTAGTGGTCGCAGTGGACAAGCTTTGAGTCGATGTCTACCAGCCAGCTAGACGACAGCGTCTGCCCGTTGGTAAAGAACTGCTCGGTGGTGTTTGGAGCCAGCACAGCCGGGTCGTAGCCCAAAAGCCGCTCGAACTCTTTGGCCGCATTGCGCGTAATCGCCCCGATGAACCGAACTTTTAGGTTGTTGGTAATCTGGCTGGCAA
>JBAUIB010000063.1:0-4862 GCA_049680585.1 Phormidesmis sp. | reverse complement strand
TCTGGCAGAATGATTTGCTCTAAGCAGCTACTGGGATCTTTCCGCAGGAAGTTGAGCCGGACGGGTTGACCTGCCTGCACCACAATTTGGTCAGGCGAGTAGCCGCCATCAACTGTAATATCTACGGACTGAACGCCTTCAGACACCTGAGCCGTTTGTGCTTTGCTCTTGCTCAAGAGAAACCACCATAGCTCAAGGCCAATGAGTCCAGCTCCAGTCGCCAAGACGCCTGCCTTTAATCCCAACGGCTGTTCTATTCGGCGAAATTCATTGGTATCGGGTTCAGCAATTTGGGCTTGAGCCGTAGGCGCAATGCCAAACAATAGGCCAGTGCTTAAGAGACTACCGAGCAGCCAGCTACCTTTAGGAAGTTGTAATTTCATGTGTTTACCTGTTTTTAGCGGATGTCCCTGTATTTAATAGGTGCTTGAGCAGTGGGTCGAAAGTTCCTGAGTCTGAGTGCGTTAGTCACCACAGAGACTGAGCTGAAAGCCATTGCCCCACCCGCGATAATTGGATTTAATAGCCAGCCAAAAATGGGATAGAGAATACCCGCAGCGATTGGAATACCGGCAACGTTGTAGATGAAGGCGAAGAATAGGTTTTGCCGAATGTTGGAGATGGTGGCTTTACTGAGCTGAATGGCGGTGACGATGCCCTGAAGGTCGCCGGAAATGAGCGTGATATCGCTAGCTGCGATCGCTACATCCGTCCCCGTTCCAATCGAAATTCCCACGTCTGCCTGTGCCAACGCGGGCGCATCGTTAATGCCATCCCCTACCATTGCCACCTGTCTGTTCTTTCCAGGGGCTTCAGACTGTAGCTGCCTGATCTGCGCTGCTTTCTGATCTGGGCGCACTTCAGCGAAGACCCGACGAATGCCGACTTCTTGGGCGATCGCCTCCGCCGTTTGCTGGTTATCGCCAGTAAGCATCACCACTTCCAACCCCATCCTTTGCAGCGCACTGACCGCGCCCGCAGAAGTCTTCTTCAGCGCGTCAGAAATGCCCATTAATCCCTCAGCTTTACCATCGACCGTAATCCAAGCGGTCGTCTTAGCTGCTGATTCCCAAGCTTTACGCTGAGACTGAAGGGGAGCCGTATCTACGCCCAAGCTCTGCATCCAGCGCTCGGTGCCAATCTGCACCAGATGACCGTCAACCCGGCCTTGTACGCCTCTCCCGGTTACTGCGTCAAAGCCTTGTACGCCAGTCAGCTTCTTCTTCTCGATGCCCTGAGAGATGGCATAATTCACCACGGCCTCAGCCAGAGGATGCTCCGAATTTCGTTCAACGGATGCGGCCATCTGCAACAGCTTTATTTCGTTACTGTCGGCGGTGCCGCGTACGGTGAGGTAATCGGTGACGGTCGGTTTCCCTTCGGTCAGGGTTCCGGTTTTATCGACCACAACTGCCTGTAGCTTGTGGGCACGTTCCAGGCTTTCCGCATCTTTGATCAAAATGCCGTTTTCAGCGCCTTTTCCTGTACCGACCATAATTGAGGTAGGGGTTGCTAGTCCCAATGCGCAGGGGCAGGCGATGATGAGGACGCCAACGGTGGTCAGCAGTGCGAGGGTAAGGTTGCCCATAATGGTGAACCAGAGAACGAAGGTTGTTATCGCGATCGCAATCACCACAGGCACAAACCATCCCGTTACCTGATCGGCCAGCTTCTGAATAGGCGCTTTCGAGCCTTGAGCGTCCTGTACAAGCTGCACAATCTGCGCCAGTGTCGTATCTCTGCCCACCCGAGATGCCTCAAATCTGAAGCTCCCCGTTTTATTAATCGTCGCGCCGATGACCTCCGCACCTTTTTCCTTTGTCACCGGGATAGGTTCCCCGGTCACCATTGATTCATCCACTGTAGAGGTGCCTTCTGTAACTTCACCATCTACCGGAATCTTCTCGCCAGGGCGCACGATAATTACGTCGCCAACAACAACATCCTCTATCGCTAAATCAACTTCTTCTCCATTTCTCACAACCCTTGCAGTATTCGCTTGCAGGCCCATGAGCTGACGAATCGCATCTGAAGTTTGTCCTTTAGCGCGATTTTCGAGGTAGCGCCCCAATAGCAGCAGCGCAATAATTACCACCGCTGCCTCATAGTAAACATCTGCCGCTAGCCCCTGAGAGAGTAAGAAGCCAGGGAACAGCGTGATAAAGAGAGAATAGAGATAGGCTGCACCTGTTCCCAAGGCAATCAGGGTATTCATATTGGCAGCGCGATGCGTAAACGCTTTCCATGCACCCACGAAGAAAGCCTGACCACACCAAAATAAGACAGGTGTTGCCAGTACAAGCTGAAGCCAAGCGTTGTGTAAGAACATTGGCCAGCCTGGAATATCTACACCTATCATCATGGGTAGCGTCCCAAGAATAAGCACAACACCGATTACGCCACTGACAACGACTTTACGCAGTAGCGATCGCTGTTGCGCTTTTCGCTCTTCTTGTTCTTTGGCATCCTCTTCACCAATGCTCAGGTCTTCTCTTTGACTCGCCTCATACCCTGCATCTGCCACCGCCGCCTGAATTTTCTCCAGGTTCGTATCGCGCTCGTTGTACTCAACGCTGGCCTGCTCAGCGGCAAAGTTTACCTGAACATCACTGACCCCCGGCACCTGTTGGATAGCCGTTTCAATGCTGTTGGCACAGGAGGCACAGCTCATACCTTTGAGTTTTAGGGTAGTTGCAGTCATAGCAAGCCTCTGACGAATAGCAGAATAAAGAAGAAGGTGTGACAGATCTGGTTTAGGAAACGGCGTATCCAGCGCCTTTAATGGCTTCTTTGATGGCGTCTTCAGAAGATTCTGTTTCTACCTCGACCTTTTTAGTTTTAGGATCGGCCTCAACTTTTGCATTTTGGTCAGTCGCCTTAACCGCGTTGGTGATGGTTCTAGCGCAGGAGCCGCAGGCCATATTAGGAACGTCGAACTGTAGTTTCATCGGAAATCTACTCCGCATAAATTTGCTTAAAAAGACAAGAACATAGATGTCCTGTCCTATAGCTGTTAGTAGCATAAACCCTACAGTCTAGGAGAGAGTCAAGGGGATGAAAGCACCTTCTGAAACTAGATCGAAAAATCTTCCTTATTTAAGAAATCTCTACGATTCCCATCATGCCCTGGTCTTCGTGATCGAGAATATGGCAGTGATAGACGCTGCGGCCCGTATAGTCTTTAAACCTGACTCGAATGGTGACTGTTTCGTAGCTGCCAATACTTACCGTATCTTTCCAGGCGAGAAAGGGTTCTGGCTGACCATTTCGCTCAACAACTTGAAAGCGATTTGTGTGCAAGTGAAAAGGATGATCCATGCTGGCTTTGTTGATGATGCGCCAGTCTTCGGTCTGGTTTAGCCGAACCTGGGTGTTCACCCGATCCATCACAAAGGACTCACCGTTGATAGTAAATCCTGTTACTTTCGCTGAACGATCAATCCCGTGGTCAAGAACAAACTCGCGGACTGTCTCAGGCTTGGGAAGTGGCTCGACCGGGATGAGCTGTTTGGGTAGAGGGAGTGGTTTACTGCGGTCGCTTGGCACATAGCGAATAGTTGCGATCGCCCTTATCTCAGGCAGCGCAATTCCCGGCATTTGCTCTGCCGCCTCACCCATCCCCTCAACCATGTCACCAACACCACGATCGTAAGGCAGGCTCAAAATCTCGTAGTCACCCGGTTCTCTCTGCCCAGAAATAAGCAGTTCTGCGCGTTCGCCGGGAGATAGAGATAGTGTTTTGAGTTCGATGGGTTCTGAGATCGCGCCTCTATCGGTCGCCATCAAATACCAGGGATGCTCCTGTAGCTGAAGTCTATAAATCCGAGACGCAGAAGCGTTGACTAGCCGTAGCCGCAGCAGTCCATTTTGGGGTAAGTCGATTACTGGATTCTGTTGCCCGTTTGCCAACAGCAGGTTCCCTTCACGCCCCCACCTTTTAGCCAGCGTCGGCAGCGATTCAGAATCAGCCTGTACTCTCGGATCAACGTCTTGCAGCAACAAAAGAGCCTCTTCAGCTTCTTGAACCTCAGGAATATTGTCTAACTCTCCTCGAATAATCAGCGGCCCTGCGAGTCCGCCAAAGACCTGTAGTGCAGCTTTAGAGTGATAGTGAGGATGATACCAACCTGTGATGGCTGGATGATTTTCAGGGATTTGAAATTCGTAGGTATACTGCTCTCCAGAGGGCACCTCCCGAAAAACATTGTCTATCTCAGGCGAAATATGTAGGCCGTGGTAGTGAAGATTGGTAGGGCTATCTAGCTCGTTGACTAACGTGAGTCGAACCGTATCACCTGTACGAGCTTCAAGAATGCGGCCTGGGAATTGGCCATTGTAAGCAAGCCGCTGTATAGACTGGTTAGCAATCTTCTGGGTTTGCGCTTTAGCCGTTAAAGAGAGTTCTAGTAATCCGTCTTGACTGGTCAATCGCTGCAAAGGATTGCCGAGGTCTGGGGCGTTGTTGCTACGCGCGCAGCGAGACAGTAGTGGGATGCTAGCGGCAGCGGTTACAAGCCCCACAAACCGGCGATTAAACTGACGTCGTTTCATTGATAACGGCTATGCCTGCACATTTACAACACCCATCATATCAAGCTCTTTGTGGTTAAGAATATGACAGTGGTAAACACTCTTTCCCAGAAAGAGTGTTTACCCTCTCTGCTCACGACCTGAAAGGCCGCAACGTGAAGGTGGAAGGGATGATCCATCATCTGTAGAGATGCCTAATTATAGCGGTTTTCAGTCGGGTGAGGTACAGTAGCAACAATGTGTAAACCAGCTACGGATGTCTGTTGAAGAAACCTGTGAGTAAGCAGATTTAATTCCGTCCTCCAAGGCTTTGTAGGTTCGAGCCCCGATAG
>JBAUIB010000062.1:0-20898 GCA_049680585.1 Phormidesmis sp. | reverse complement strand
AATCATAGGAGGAGCAGTCGGAGCCTTAAAGTTTCTAACGGAAGAAAGAAATAAGGAATTAGAATCTCTTAGGAGACGTCTGCAAGACTCAAGAGAGTCGGAAGAGCATACTGAGTACTTAAGAGAAAAAGCAGGGGAAAGAGAAAAAGAGGCTCTTCTTACACTTGAGAAATATCTAAGGGAAATAGATGAGGATACGCTGAGTCCTGAAAACTTAGCAAGTGTAAGAAGAATTATTGGATTGGTAGAAGAAAACAGAGGTCTTCAGGATAGGTTAAACGATTGTAAAATCGCTGCAAAATGGCTGCGTTTCAGGCAGCGAGAATGGATTTCTGAAAGTATTCTGAGTGTCAAAAAAAATATACCAAGAAACAAGAGACGTCTATTTGAGAAGAATGTTTCTTGGTATCTAGATTGGGCACATGCTTGCCTACAGATCGGACATCCCGACATATCGCTGAAAAAGTTTGTTGCAAATCCAATACTTTCTTCTCCATTTTTATATATCAAGGCAATAAGACTAATCAAAGAGAAAAAAGACTGGGGTGATCTTAAGGCATCTCAGTCGAGTTATCTGGAAAAGATTTTGAATGAGCTAATGGATCGGCTGCGAAGCGAATCCGACTAACATGCGCGCTAGTTCAGAGTTAGGTCGCTAATAAGAACGCCCAAATATTGCAATCAGTTTATCCAGGGCTAGTATGATATTTGCCTTGTCAGCAGGATGGATATTATTCATCCTTTGCACTTCCGATCTTATTTCCTGTAATATTTGATACCTATTTCTTCCTGGCCAGCTCATAGATAAACATCTCCTAAAAGTGCAACTTGCTATGAAGCACTTCTATTTGAAAACTACTTAACAGGAAAAGTTCGCAAGCAAAAGCCAACTATTCATAAATTAGAATCAGAACATGAAGCTTTCATATTTCTTTTTCCTGCTAAATATGTCAGCCTATATTTAAGTAGACCCAAGTGCTACCAGCGAAATACCCAGCAACTATTTAGATGCTTTTAGCTAGCCCTTAAGGCAGCTTCAGACTCCAGATAGAGACTTAACAATGTTACGGCTCACCTGCTGAGTCTAAAGACTCAGCGCCCGAAAGCTCCCGCTTGCTAAAGCGTAGTCGAAGCCATGACACAACCACCATACTTTTCGAGAACGCCAAAGGCGAACGACTAAGATCGACTCTTGGCTCTTGCTCAGTCATAAGCGATGGCCGAGTTCAGACACCAAACATATCCAGCTGTTCTTCTGGCTGTTCTTCTGGCTGTTCTATCGCTGCCAAAGGGATCGCTTCTTTTACTCGTCGTGCAGTGTGTTTCTTCTGTGGCTCGCGCAGTCCTACCGCAATTGTGCTGTTTTGCTCAATTTGGCTCATCACCTGCTTGGCGCGGCTAATTACCGACGCGGGCAGTCCCGCCAGTCGCCCTGCCTCAATGCCGTAGGACTTATCCGCTCCGCCTGGTCTCACCTGATGTAAAAAGATGATTTTGTCGGGCATCTCTTTTACCATCACCTGATAGTTCTCCACGTTCGAGAGAATGGAGGCCAGCTCATTCAGCTCATGGTAATGCGTGGCAAAAATTGTGCGCGATCCGATTTCGCTGGCCAGATGCTCGGCTACGGCCCAGGCAATCGAGAGTCCGTCGAACGTCGCTGTGCCCCGACCAATTTCATCGAGCAGTACGAGCGATCGCACTGTCGCATGATTGAGAATATTCGCCGTTTCATTCATCTCCACCATAAAGGTCGATTGACCCGTCGCCAGATCATCGACTGCACCCACGCGGGTGAAAATGCGATCGCACACCCCCAACCTCGCATCCTTAGCGGGCACAAAGCTCCCGACCTGCGCCATTAGCTGAATCAACCCTACCTGCCGTAAATAACAGCTTTTGCCGCTGGCATTTGGCCCAGTGAGAATAATCAGATCCGGAGAGACTCTGTTTTTTTCACTGGCTGGATCGCTGGTGACGCTGCCGAGCCCCGTGTCATTCGGCACAAAAAATCCGGCTGGCAGAGATTGTTCTACCACCGGATGGCGACCGTCTTCAACAAAAATAGGCCGACCTTCGACTATATTTGGACGACAATACCCCTGATAAATCGCCACTTCTGCGAGGGCTGCGAGCACATCGGCGGCGGCGACAACAGCGGCCACCTGACGAATCAGGCCCACTTGCTCAGCGACCTGCTCGCGCAAATGAACGAACAGCGTATACTCTAATTCGTGAATCTCTTCCTGGGTGGTCAGCAGTCTCGCTTCGCATTCTTTAAGATCTTGAGTGATGTAGCGCTCTTCGTTGGTCAGCGTTTGCTTGCGGGTGTAGTCGTCAGGTGCGAGATCGGCTTTGCTGCGCGAGATGCTGATGTAGTAGCCAAATGCTTTGGTATAGCCGACCTTTAGATTGGAAATGCCGGTGCGATCGCGCTCAGTCGCTTCCAAGTTCGCAATCCACTGCTGATCGGCGCTGACCTGCGCTCTGAGCTTGTCGAGCTTAGGATCAACGCCGCTTTTGATCAGGTTGCCTTCTGTGAGATAAAGCGGCGGGTTGTCAACGAGGTGCGATCGCAAGATCTCTCCTAATTTCTCTAGCTCGGGGGGAACAAACTGCAGCTTGACTAAATACGGCGAGGTGGCATGGCTCATCAGCGCGGCAAGGTCGGGCAGCTTGGCAAATGAATCAGCGATCGCCACCAAATCACGCCCGTTTGCCGTTCCCGATCCTGACCGGCCCGCCAGTCGTTCCAAATCATAAATCTGCTTGAGCAATCGCTGCAACTGCTGACGCAGACTGCCATTATTCACCAGTTCTTCTACCGTATCTTGTCGGGCGCTAATGCCTGCTATGCTCAGCAGCGGTTGCAACAGCCAGCGCCGCAACGCCCGTCCGCCCATTGGCGTCACGGTTTTATCGAGCGCCCACAGCAATGAGCCGTGATAGATGCCATCGCGGCAGGTCTGCGTAATTTCCAAATTGCGGCGCGTCTGATGATCGATTACCAAATACTCTGTAGTCGAATAGGTAGAGAGATTTTGCAGCGGCGCAATGCTCTCTTTTTGCGTATCTTCTAAATATTCCAGCAGACCGCCCGCCGCGCGGGTTGCCAGCGGCAGATGAGCGCAGCCAAAGCCTTCGAGCGATCGCACCTTAAAGCTCTCCAACAGTCTTTGCCCGGCTTCTGCTTTGGTAAACGGTCCCTGCGAGCGAAACGTATAGCAAAACTGCGTCGGCAAACAGTCCGGTAGCTGCCCAGATTTTTCGCCCGGTCGCAGCAGTGCCCCCAAGTCGGGCGCATTGGTCGGCACCAACACCTCAGCCGGGCAGAGCCGCATCAGCTCTTGGGCCAATTCATCGAGATCGCTCGCCTGCGTTGTGCAAAACTCTCCCGTAGAGACATCCGCATGCGCCAGTCCCCAGTGCTCACCCGCAATTACCACCGCCGCCAAAAAGTTATTGCGCCGAGCGCTCAGCATGCCCTCTTCTAATACCGTACCCGGCGTGATAATCCGCGTCACCTCACGCTTGACCAGCCCCACCGCCTGCGCCGGATTTTCCACCTGATCGCAAATCGCCACCGCATAGCCCTTCTCTACTAGCTGCATGCAGTAGCGTTCCAAAGCATGATGGGGAATGCCCGAGAGCGGCACCCGGCCAATTGCCTTACCCGCATCTTTACTCGTGAGCACTAGCTCTAGCTCGCGGGCAATGGTGATGGCATCTTGAAAAAAGGTTTCAAAAAAATCTCCCACCCGGTACATCAGCAGGGCGTAGGGATGCTGATCTTTAATCTCAGCGTAGTGACGCATCATTGGCGTCATACTCTCACGTTCGACTTCGCGGTAGTCAGCGTAGCGGACCGTGTGCTTTGCGAGCCGTTCCGGGATGCCATAGTCTTTGCCGTGATTCTCTTTGCCATGATTCTCTTCGCTAGATTGAGCACCCGTTTGATCGCTAGAGCGAGTGGGTTCCGCAGCTTTTGAAACAGTCATAGACGCGAGTGTGAAGGAGGGCATTCTTCCTATTTTAAGCGTTTATGCTGAGGTCGCATAGCGCATAGCGCGTCGGCGCGGTTGCCCCCGATGCGAGCGTCTATTTTTTGCGTGTCTAACTTTTCGAGTGTCTGACTTTCCTTCCCGATATTCTCTCGATTGCTGCTTATAGTCCTGAGTATGAGAAGTTACTCAAAGAAAAAACTCATGAAACTCAACTACCACGGCGCTGCTTACGTTCGCTCTCCCCAAAGCCTAGAGACTATTTCAACAGATACCAAGCTCTTCTTTCTGGGCAAGTCTTTTAATTTGCGAGTGGCCAAGTCAGCCCCTGCAAAAGCATCAGATGAAACGCTCAAGTACCGGGGCGTTAGCTACCAATCCTGATGTTTTGAAATGCTTTGCTGGAGATTTTTCTAAAAGCTATCGTTCATATTCTCTTATCCAATCGTCAACACAATGGAAACTTCTACTTTGGTGCCTGCTCTGCAATTAGGCGATCGCGGTCCCGACGTGATCGCGCTCCAATCGCTGCTCAATGATCGCTTCGCGGGCGGTTCTGCCAGCAACGCGATCAGGCCGCTAGCCCTCGACGGCATCTATGGCCTTAAGACAGAGGCGGTGGTAAAAGTTGCGCAGTTTCGCTATCTGCTGTTTCAAGATGGCATGGCTGGGCCGCGAACGGTGCGATCGCTACAAGATGATCGGGCACTGATTGGCGCACTGCCGACACTGCGACGGGGCGATCGCGGCAGGGACGTCATCGCCCTTCAAGTCATCTTGAGCCCCAACTCAGTCGGGTTCGCTGATGGCGTTTTTGGCCCACACACAGAACTGTCAGTGCAGTCTTTTCAAGGGACTTCGCGATTGCCAATAAATGGCGTTGTCGGCTCACATACCTGGCGTCAGCTTGAGCTCCGTGCGTTTAGATTGAGTCCGCGCGGTCAAACGAGTCCGCGCGGTTAGCTGCTATATAGCGCTACTCCATTTTCATCCGCCGAGTCAGTACCGCCATTACTTCAGGGGGCCTGCCGGTCGAGATCGGCTGACTCCAGTCATTCGGCTTAGCGTAGCTGAGATGGTGCCGTTGGTAAATCGTCGCACGCACCGCGCTAAGCGAGCCAAAGAGCAAAAGGCGCACGGGTTCATGCTGGCCATTTGCTGGGCCGTTGGCAGACGCTGTCGTTGCTACTGATTAAAGCTCTAACGCTTACGGCTTCCGCCGAAAAACTTGTAGGCTTGGTATCCAACAAGTCCGGCAGTAGCAACAGGCGCCAAGGCGACTAAAGCCGTACCAGCTATGGCACCACCACCCACTACGCCACCAACACTAGCCAGCGTGCTCATAATTGCAGCACCCGACGCTCCACCAGCTACCGTCAGCGCACCAGAGCCAACAACGCCCGCTACTGCGCCCGCTCCAGTTGCAATGCGTCCGGCTTGACGCGCTTGGCGTTCCTTTATAGGTAAATCTGGCTTATCCTCGAACAAGACTTTGTTGACAACCTGGGTGCCCGCATAGGCAGGGCCTAAAGCTAAAGCTGCTGGTCCTGCAGCCATTCCACCACCTATCACGCCACCAGCCGCAGCCAGTCCCGAAGCAATGCCTGCGCCCGACGTAGCTGCAACAGATGCACCTGCCGCTGCACTCACTGCTGCCGCTGCTGGTACAGATGCTGCTGCTATTGTGCCTAATCTACCGGTATCCATAAATACAATTTCTTTGAGAACGAGATTATCTATAAGGATGACTCTTTTAATAAGTAATTTCTACCAACGGTTTAGGAGAAATTCTTATCTTCACGGTTGTGTTTACTTTTCTAGATTTGATGTATACATCTCCGGTACATAGCAGACCTGTTGCGTAATAAGGGTAAAAAATCGCCGTAAGCTAGACACAGCATGGGTTTCAGGGGTTTTCGCGGGAATATCGCTGAATGCCTCGTGTATCAATGGTTTCAGCCATTATTTCTCTTATATCGCAACACCTCTAGCGAATAGGTACTATCTAACAAGATGAGGTGCAGCGCTCACAAGATGCTGGTAGAAGGTCTGCTGTGCGGTTTTGTGATCGCCTTCTAACGACAGGTTGCACATCCACCATAGAAATCGACTTTGGTAGCATCTGGGCTGATCGGTTGCGATTAGACGGCCAAGGTGTTCGCAGTTCCAGCCGGTGAACGTGTACTCCCAACGAGAAAAGACGTGAAGAGCCTGTTTGAGCCTTTCGATGGTCTGTCTGGGTTCAAATATGATGCCGTCTATCCCGATAACAAAATTCGCCTCTTTTCTTTCAAATGGACGTAACCCTTGCCCTGTATCGAAAATATGCGTATCTGATAGACCTATGCCGTAGTGCCAGAACGGGTCAGGCGAATTTTGCCAGTTAAGTAAGCGCCCGAAGCGATCACTCGACGGCTCAACCAGTCTTTCAACGATTGCTATCGTTCGTTCGACTTCTTCTGAAGGTGGGGACATAATCTAGGATTGACGACGTGTTCAGTCGAATAGTTCGTGCTGAAGGCAGATGAGTACAGGACATCCACGCAAACTAAAGCAACAGTGCTATCTCCTTACAAGAGGGAATGGCGCTGCAAAAGAGCTATCAATTCCTGCTTTTTCAGCTTGGAGTATCCCGTTAATCCAGCCTGCTTAGCTATATTCACTAGATCCGCCTTTGTTGCTCCTCTGTTCTTACCGGATGCCGATTGGTAAGAAAGCGGGCCAGGAAGGTTGATTGAAGTTTTTCGGCGTCTGGAGTTCCAGCTCACTGGGCCTGCTTTCGCACTGACCGAGATGCCTGACTTAGATAAATTAAGTGATAAACCAGGGAGCAGCTTTATCTTCTTCTTAATACGTAGTCCCATGAAGTCTTTTAGTGACCAATTCATTGTTAGTAAGGTTTATTATCCTCAATAGCTGTCTTAGATAGTGCTAGTTTCTTCAGGTCTTCATCAAGACATAGTTCTATCGAACTCATGCACATACAGCCCTTATAAATGTACTGACAGCTGCAATTACAGCCGATGTAACAATGACTACTTTGACAAACCCTTATTGAAGATAGAGACAAGAACAACCGTACAGTTTGTCTTTGTTTAGTCAAGAAGAAGGATTAGCGGAAAATCTGTTTTAGAAAGCGCTGATAATACTAGAAAGACAAGTCAGTGTTCGTCAATATGGATGTTAAAACTGCTGTCGGTACAGGTTTCGTAGCTAGTAGTCCAATTATTCACACAGTAGCTAGCGCCGTTGGGGTTGCTAAAACAGGGACTGCTATTGGTACGCTGCACGGTGCTGCTCACACCAGCGCTACCGCAGCTTGGATAGGGTTGGGCAGCATGAAAGTCGGCATGTTCATGATGAATGCTTTTCCCATCGTCGGCGGTCTGCTTATTCTCGACAGTCTTTGTGGCCCAGATCACGGCTCTCCGATCGTTGATTGGCATGAAGAGGGCTGGAGGCAATACGAGGCCCAATGCGAGATGGAGGATTTGAAGAAGACAGTCAAAGTAGACTCTGACCATCGAGTCATTGTAAAAGGCAGTCCTTCTACCCTAGAACAGCAAGAGAGACTGTTTAAAGGGCTAGAAATAGAACACGAGCTCTATCTACTCAAGAAGAAATTAGGACTGCTCTAAAACCTAATCCCGGAATATGTTGCGTGAGCGCAAAATCTAAGCTAGAAGCGAGCTAACCGCTAAATTAAGGACCGTTTTCTTTCTATATGGCGTAGTGCAAGCGTAGCTGCCATAAAGTGCAATAAGCTTTAAAGCGTTGATGCGCAAGGGTTATAGCCAAGTTCATTGGTACTATGATTTTGACTTGTTGGGTAAGAGGGCACACGTCACCGTGTCCCTCTCCCCCGTAATTCTGTTTGTCACCCCGGTGGCCGTTCTTGCGGATATGGCTGGATTGGCATTTTGGACATCTCATCATTCTGCAATCATTTGGGTAGCTGACTGACTGACTGATAGAAAATCCATCTCTCGATGCAGCAACGCCTTCTAGAGCTTCTGGATCAAGGGATGACGAACTCCGGCCATCCGGAAATTCCCTGATCTGTTTATCCACACTTCAAGCTAATAGATTTCTCTCATGAATTGAATGCCCCGCGAAGACCTTTGCATAGTGATATGGGTCAATCGTCATGAGCCAGCTAATGGCAGCACGGTTTCTCAGTGCCTGCCTCTTGACTGGTGCCAACGTTATCTGCTCCAAGCTACTCGTTTGGTAGTTCGCTATCTACCAGTTACACACCATGTGAACCGCGATCACAAATTTTAAGGTCATCTTACTTCCAAAGCATCTGTCACTAGCCTACCACCCGCAAATATGCATCCAGCGGGGGCTGCATCAATATTCAAAGTTGAGAAGCAATAATTTTTGATTTTTAAAGGACCCTTATGTTTGACACCCTCACAGAGCTGACTAGCAACAGTTCAATGAGCCATAACGCCAGTAGTTTGGCAGGGCTTTCTCCAACTAATGAAGCTGTTAATCAGTCCTCTGAGTTACCTTCGCTCCTATCTCACACCGCTCAGCCAGTTGCCTTTGTCGATAGCCGTCTAGATAACGTCGATGACCTAGTCGCCTCTCTCACCGGGGCCAGCGTGTACCTTCTAGCCGATCAAACGGATGGCGTTCACTACATCGCCGATGTCCTCTCTCAACACCAACTGCTCGATAGCCCAGTGGACAGCGTGCATATCTTCGCGCACGGTCAAGCAGGCGCTATGCAGCTAGGGGCAACCACCCTCACTGCCGATAGCCTCAATGGCTACGCCGACACCCTAGCCACCTGGGGCAACTCTCAAACCAACGATCTTTTAGTTTATGGCTGTGAGGTGGGTAAAGGAGCGCTGGGCAGTGCCTTTCTCAACCAGCTAGCAGCGCTAACGGGCGCAGACATTCAAGCTTCTAATGATGTGACCGGCAGCGCCGCCCTCGGTGGAGACTGGGATCTAGAAGTGCTCATCGGCTCTATTGAATCTGGGCTGGCAATTAGTGAAGCAGGCCAGGTAACCTATCAAGGGACGCTTGCGAACCCGGTGATTACCAGTAATGGGGGCGATAACACCGCCACTATCGTACTCGGCGAAGGCGAAACATTCGTTACCGATGTCGAGACCACGGGTGCCAATGGCTACAGCGAAGGCAACGGTCTCGAATACTATTTCAATGCGGGTGACGACGCTTACCTGTTCGATATTGATGTTGATACGGGTGCTATCACATTTAAGAACGCACCCGACTACGAAAATCCAACGGACGCTGACGGCAACAACGTTTATTTCGCCAATGTGCTGGCAATAGACTGGTCGGGGCAAGCGGATAGCCAGTTTCTGGCAATTGTCGTGCAAGATGTTGATGAGCCCGGTAGCGCGCCCGTCATCACCAGTAACGGCGGAGAGGGCTACGCCTACAAAGAGGTAGAAGAAGGCACGTCCTTTGTTCTAGACATGAGCGTGACAGATGTCGATGGCCAAAGCGAGAACAACGGCATTACGTATTCAATCAATGCGGGTGAGGATGCGGACTTATTTGAAATCAATGCCGACACCGGAGCGCTGTTTTTCAAGACCCGGCCTGACTATGAGAATCCTGACGATGCCGATGGTAATCATATCTATGGCGTCAACGTGCTCGTGGGAGATTCGACCGGGCGCTACGACAGTCAGTATATTGAGATTGCTGTGACTGATGAGGCAGGGGACGAGCCACTTGATGTCGCTGTGCCGGAAGAAACAACAGCCGTCAGCGATCTGCCTGTCACCGATGCATACGGCGGTTCTATTAGCTACACGCTCAGCGGTGCGGATGCCGCTCTCTTTGAGGTGAGCACCACTGGCGAACTCACATTTAAAGCCGCGCCCGATTTTGAAAATCCCGCCGATGCCGATGGCGATAATGTCTATCGCTTGACCCTATCAGGGCTCAACAGTGTGAATATTGCCACGCCCAGAGAGGTGAGCGTCACGGTGGAACCCGGCCCATCGCAGCCGCTGATCACTAGCAACGGTGGCGGCGATACAGCCGTCATCAATCTCAATGAGGGGATGAGTGTCGTCACGGATGTAGAGACGACCGGAGCCAATGGCTACAGCGAAGGCAATGGTCTGATGTACTCAATTAACGCAGGTGACGATGCCGATTTGTTCGATATCGATGCGACTACCGGCGTGATTTCGTTCAAGACCGCGCCCGATTTTGAAAATCCCGCCGATGCCGACAGCGACAACGTCTACTTTATTAATGTGCTGGTGCTAGATCCCACCTGGCAGGCCGATAGTCAGTTTCTCTCAATTGTGGTGAAGAATGTTGCCGAGGGGGGAAGTGCGCCTGTCATTACTAGCAATGGGGGAGAGGGCTACGCCTTTACCCAAATTCAAGAAAATCAGACCCTCTCGCTGGATGTAGAAGCGACTGATGCTGACGGTGATAGTGAAGGCAACGGCCTGACTTACAGCATTAACGCTGGAGAAGACGCTCATCTGTTTGAGATTAATCCACAGACAGGCGTCATCTCCTTTAATGCGGCATTTGATTATGAAAACCCGCTTGATCACGACCATAACAATATTTACCGAATCAATGTGTTGGCAACCGATTCTACTGGTAAAGCAGTTGGTCAGTTTCTCGAAATTGCAGTGACTAATCTGGTCTCGGTGTACTTGTTGGGTGGTCAGTCTAATATGGCTGGAGAGACCACAGATACAGACGATCTCACCGGTAGCCCGCAGGCAAATCCGCTATCAGCTGTGCAGATCTGGCAGCCAGGTGTGGGCGAGTTTGTCGATTTGCGCTCCGGATTCAACAGTAACTATGGCGATGGGGATGGCTTTGGCGCAGAATTAGGCTTTGGCCATGCGCTAGAAGCGGCTCGTGCGAGCGGCGCTGTCGATACTGAAGAGATCTACTTGGTGAAGTATGCGATCGGTGCAACTAGCCTAGCGGAGAACTGGAGCGTCGATGGCAACAACAATACCTACGATCAGTTCAACGCTTGGGTGGGCGGTGCACTGTCCCATTTGACCAATGCAGGAATTGGCTACGACATTGAAGGGATGCTCTGGATGCAGGGAGAGCATGACACCATTGATGCGAACCGGGCGGCTGACTATCAGGCGAATTTGACCGGTTTTATTAGCGATGTGCGCGATCGCTATGGCGCAAACCTAGACTTCGTCATTGGCCGACTCCACGAAGAACTCACGCCCTACTACTACACCTGGGCCGATGAAGTGCGCACCGCCCAAGAGAACGTCGCTGATGCCGATGCAAACGCCTACTGGGTAAATACAGACGACTTTGCCGTCAACCCAGTCGATGATGTGCATTTCGACTCCTTCGGACAATTGGCATTGGGCCAAGCGTTTGCGGATGTTTTTATCGCATAACGCGATTTGGCTGCTGCATAAAACCGCAAGGAACTGATCGGTTTTATGCAGCGGCGGCGGCTGAAAAGCCTAGAGACTGCAGCCAGTAGCAAGGATATCTTTGATTTCATAAATCAATCAATATTTCTTGATAGGAGATGCTGTTATGTTCTCTAACAGTTTTGCTACGCTGCTCAGTCCAGACGCGATTCGACCTCGCAACGGCGTCATTACGTTTGGATTTGTAGGCGGCAACAACAGAGTCAGCGATGTTGTCCAACAAAATATTCGCTACCTGTTCAAGAATTTGATTGAGCCTTTTATCAACGTTAGGTTTGTCGAGACGAGTGGCGAAGGTGATATCAATTTTCAGCTGCATGATGACAGTGACTACTATGCCTATGAGCTAGATCATGATGTTTATCTAGCTCGCAGACAAGATATCGGCAATGACCCATCAACATCAACATCAACTGATGGGTTTCAAAATGGCTTTGGCAGTCACGGGTTTATGACCTTGGTTCATGAAACACTGCATGCGCTAGGTCTCAAGCATCCTGGAAATTACAATGGAGAACAGGGTGGGACTGGCCCATTTTTACCTTACGCTGCCGACAATACGACAAATAGCATTATGTCGTATAACTTCGCTGGTGAGGGTGTCATTACGCCAATGCCTTACGATATTGCAGCCTTGCAATACCTCTATGGTGCAAGAAATCTCAATCCGGGCAATACAACCTATCAGTTCAGCTCGGTCTATAGCTTTAGTGACGGCGATCGCACTTGGGGCAGCGCTCGTGCGGCCAGCAAGCTAACCCTATGGGATCAAGGCGGCACTGACACGCTAGATTTCTCCCGGCTCAGCAGTGACGCTTCAGGCTACTATTTAGATGCAAGTGCAGGCGGAATTTTAACAACTCATCAGGCGCTCAATGCGTTTGAATACAAACCTAAAGATACGACTAACCCCCATACCGCTCGGCAAAAGACTAGTCCCTACGGCACCCGGCTGACGTTCAATACTCAAGTTGAGAAGATAGTCGGTAGTCACAGTCGCGATACGATTCTGGCAGGAGACTACACGCAACAAATTTGGGGGCTCGGCGGTCACGATAGCATTACCGGAAGCGCGCAGAGCGATCGCCTTTGGGGTGGCGATGGCAACGATATGCTCACAGGCGGCGGCGGCGATGATCGCTTAGCCGGGTCTGATCGGATCGTCAGCAATGAGCAAGATCATCTTTATGGAGGAGCCGGTCGCGATTCCTTTATTCTCGGCTCTAACCAAGGTTCTTTTTACCAAGGGAACGGCCACGCCGTTATTAAAGATTGGCAGGCAGGGCAAGACAAAATTCTGTTGGGTCGCACCAGCGGAAGATACTCCACTCAGTTTCAAAAGCTCAGCGGCGGGGCTGCTCTCGATACCGGAATTTATCACAATAATGATCTTATCGGCGTAATCGAAGACTCGACAAACGTTAGCGTCGCTCGGGGCGATTTTGCCTTTGTTTAATTCGCGTTAATTTCTCTTATCCGTGGCTAGCTTGTGCCTCTAGCTCATCGATCAAGCTTTGCAGCTGATCGCTATTGGCATGATAGGTTTCGTTGCAGAAGTGGCAGATCGCTTCAGCGCCGTCGTCTACTCGAATCATGTCGGCGAGCTCGTCGGTGCCGAGAAGCTTGAGAGCGCCTAACATGCGATCGCGCGAACACTTACAGCTAAAGCGCACAATCTGAGATCCGCTCAGCATCTCTAGGCCAATATCGCCCACGAGCTCATCAAAAATTTGGGGCAGCGTTTTACCCGCCTTCAGCAGAGGCGTAAACCCGCTCAGCGAGCCTAAGCGCTCTTCCAGCAAAGCAATCAGCGCCTCATCCCGTGCCGCTTTTGGGAGCACCTGAAGCAGCAATCCACCTGCCACCTCCACCCCTTGCGCGCCCACAAACACACCTAGCACTAGCGCCGACGGCGTCTGCTCAGAAGTCGCCAAATAATGCGTCAAATCGTCGCCAATCTCCCCTGAGACGAGCTCTACCGTACTGGAATACGGATAGCCATAGCCAATATCGCGAACCACATAAAGATAGCCCGATTGACCAATTGCACCGCCCACATCCAGCTTGCCATCAGCATTCGGCAAAATCTCTACATGCGGCTTTTCGACATAGCCGCGAACGGTTCCGTCTAGCCCCGCATCAACCAATAGCCCACCCAGTGGGCCATCGCCTTTAATGCGAATATTCACCCGCGACTGGAGCTGCTTCATGCTCGATACCAGCAGTAGCCCTGCCGTCATCGTCCGCCCCAATGCCGCCGTCGCGACATAGGACAGGCCATGCCGACGCCGCGCCTCTTCTACCAGGCGGGTAGTCGTCACACCCACTACTCGAATGCCGCCATCCGCCGCCGTCGCTCGAATTAACTGATCTGCCATACCTACGTAGAATCTCGTTTTACAGATCCAAAAATTTCATTAGCCCTCAGGCACTGTTACTCAGCAGGCGTACCCGATTCAGCGCTATCAGCCGCTTCAGCTTCTTTCTTCTTCGCTCTTTCAGCCTTTTCCTGCTCTCGCTTGGCCTTCTTCTTCTTCTCAGCTTCCACCATGTCTTTCATGACGGCCTGTGCCTGAGCCATTTTCTCCAGATTGCCGCGATACAGATCAATATCCTTCACTAGCAGCTCACTGTTAAAGCCCAACGTCTCTGATAGCTCAGTGAGCAGCGCCTCTCGCTTTTCCTTATCCTTGATAGCCTCAGCGTCAATCGCCTCAATCACGTTGTAAAGCCCCGTTGCAAACAACCGGCTGTACTTGAACTTTCCATTGCTAATCACCTTGTGCAAGTTACCCTGAAGAGCGCCGTTGCCCGCGCTATCTTTAGCCTCACTTAGCAACGACTTAAAGGCATCAATCGAGGGAATCGACGCAGCCGCGGCGAGGACCTCTTCGGCATCGCGTCGGTACTGATCTGGACTGCCCTGCACCGCCTCAATAATGGCCGAGTAAATAGAGCCTTTGTCACTCTCAGGCTCGTATCCCGCCATGAAGCGATCAAATACGGTGACCACCCCCAACGCGTAGATAGAATCGTAGCTAAAATTTGTATTGACTAAGAGCAGGTGCATCTCCACCATCAGCTCTTCAACCACACGGCGATAGATCGCATTGATGGGGCGAGTGTGCGTACCGTAGAAGGCTCGCTTTGTATCTGAAACCGTGCGGACGTTATTCACAAGTAAACGCTCTTAAAATTAATACTCTTTGTAAACATATTGTTACGCTTCTCAGGCGCTTTGCCAAGCCATTTATGGCCATCGCCGGATGCGTAACGTTACTAAGGCAGTGGGCAAAGTGGCCAGAACTATGATGACACAAGCCCAATCCAACCACCTGCCCAATCCCACACCTGATAGATCCCACCACCTGTAGATAGACGCTACCCAAATCCTAAAGTAATCTGACTATCCTGAGCTTCCTAATCTTTGCTTATGTCCCTTTCCCCTCTCGCGACGCTGGCCACCTATCTAGCGGGCGAATTCGACAATCAAGCGCAAGCTGCCGCCGACCCTACCTGGTATGTTCACCTCAAGCTATGGCAGGCGCCTGTCTTCAGGCTATCATCGTCACGTATCTATACCCTCTTTCTAGAGCAAGCCAACGCCATTGCCGCCACACCGCCCTACCGACAGCGCATCCTTCAGCTCAGCGAAAAGGACGGTGCCCTTCGCGCTCAGTACTTTGCCCTCGCTGCACCGCTCAAATTCCAGGGCGCAGGCGCTGATATCGCGCAATTAGACGCCCTATCGTCTGCTGATTTAGTGAGCTTGCCAAATAGTGAGGCTCATATTGAGTACTCGCTTCAAAATTCGTCTTCGGCTGGCAGGCACTACCAATTTCGCGCCGCCCTCCCAGCCGGAAAGCTGTGCTCTTTTGAATACGGGGGTCAGCAGAAATACGTTTACTTAGGATTTGATGTAGCGCCTAAAGCAGGCACTATCGAGCTGCTGACCTACGATAAAGGCGTAGACCCTGACACAGGTCGTGGTTTGTGGGGAGCGCTAATCGGACCGTTTTGCATGGTGAAACAAAAGGACTATCGCTGGTAATTTTTATCGATTGGGATCAGTTGAGTAGCCGCCAGCTATATCACAGCCGTCTCGTAGGGTGCGGCAAGCGCGTCTGCTTCGCTGTCGTAAATGTCAAAGACAGAATCCATCATGGTGACCTCGAACACCAGCTTGGCTTCGGGGTGAACATTACAAATGCGGAAGCTACCGGAAATTTTGTCGGCATCGCGCATACCCGCCACTAAGGAGGTCAGTCCGGAGCTGTCAATGAAGTTGACCTCACCGAGATCGACCAAAATATGGGGCGATGATTCGGAAACCGCTTCCTGTAATCTAAGCCGAAACTGCCAGGCCGTCGTGATATCTAACCGTCCGCTGGGGACCAGAATAGTCACACGAGCACCCTGAGAGGTGGTGAAATCTCGCTGCTCCATACCGTTTGTTGCCGCTTGCCTAAGGATCACACTTGTCGCGCAATAGCGCATATGACCGTTAGAGTACCCAATTGCGAATGGCCTCAGACAGTCAGTGGCAATCGGTAAACTATCCAAGCTTAAGCGTTCACGCTGGCCCAGTCTTGCGGCTTCAAGAAGACATCGTATAGTTTAGCTTCAGGGGTACCAGGCTCTGGAGCGTAGCTGTATTCCCAGCGCACCATTGGCGGCAGCGACATCAAAATAGACTCCGTGCGACCGTTAGTTTGCAGGCCAAAAAGGGTGCCCCGGTCATAGACTAGATTGAATTCTACGTAGCGACCTCGGCGGTATAGCTGAAAGTCGCGCTCGCGCTCGCCATACTCAGTCTTGTTCCGTTTTTCGACGATCGGCACATAGGCCGGTAAAAAGGCATCACCGCAGTCAATCGCAAAGCTAAAGAGTTCTTCCCAGCTACGCTTAGGTGCATTGCCTGCCTTTTGACTGTAGAGCGCCGCCGGACCGTCTTGATTGTGGCCGCGGTATAGCTCGCCGCGCTGACCGTTTTGGTAATCGAAGAAAATACCGCCCACGCCTCTAGGCTCATCGCGATGCTTGAGGTAAAAATATTCGTCGCACCAGCGCTTGAAGTTGGGATAGTACTGCGAATTGTGGCGATCGCACGTCTCTTTCAGCGTCTTGTGGAAGTGCACGACATCTTCTTCACTCGTGTAGTAAGGCGTTAGGTCAATGCCGCCACCAAACCACCAGACTGGGCCAGCCTCGAAGTAGCGATAGTTGAGATGCACCGTCGGCACATAGGGGTTGCGCGGATGCAGCACCATTGAAGTGCCGGTCGCATAAAACTGATGCCCCGCCGCCTCAGGCCGCTTGACCAAAATAGAAGGGGGTAGCTTATCGCCCCACACCTCAGAAAAGCCTACGCCGCCCTGCTCAAAAACATCGCCCTGCTTCATCACTCTAGAGCGGCCGCCCCCCCCTTCAGGGCGCTCCCAGGCATCCTCCTGAAATTTACCCACACCGTCTACCGCTTCTAGTTTTTGGCAAATGCGATCTTGTAAACCCTTTAAAGCAGTGCTAACTCGCTCGCGGGAGTCTTTTGGAGGCAGTGTGGGAGTAGGGGCCTCTGAAGTTGTGTCTGGGCGAACAGCTTTTGCAGGGGAAAGAGTCATAGCGTCTAAACTTGGGATCAAACTAAACTTGGGATCAAAAGAGTGAGCCAGAACAGCCCTTCAATTAGTCAAACACGATTTGGAAGCGTTTATTGCTTTTTTGCAACAGAGCGTGACAATCTGTGACAGATTACCGGGCCTGACGACGCCTTCAGGCTGGGAGCGATCGCCTAAAATATAAAGAGAGTGCTCAGGGATATTACTGAATTTTGAGCGATGCCATGATGTGGTTCCGGCAAAAGCAAATAAGCATCATTAGCTGGCTAGACCGCACACTGGCCCAGTTAGTGAGCTACTTGATTGGGTGCCCATTGGGCCGCTTATTGGGCCGCTCGCTCAGCCGTTTGCTGGGTTACGCGAGCAGCAGGCTGCGAGCAGTCGGGATAGAGCTTGTGGCAGAGTCCACCACGAAGGAGGCGGCTAAACAGAGCACTGCCAGACAGAGCGCTGCCAAACAGCACTTGATGAGACAGGAAGCCGATCCCGCTATCGAAGAACAGGTCTTTTGGCAGGTGCGATCGCAAGGGCTGTGGGACATTCCTGGCGCTAGAGAAAGCAACTACTGGACCGAGTGCACCGCACCCGCAGAGACGCTTTGGCAAATGGTCAGCGATCTGGCTGATATCGCCTCCTGGCATCCGCTGATCACCTCGACCAACGCGCCGCGCGGCCAAAGGGCCACCCCTGGACTAATCTACCGAGCCGTCAGCCGCTACTTCCCGCTCTCTACGCAGGTATTTGTAGAACGTGTCCTGCCCGGTGAGCTGCTGAGCATTCGCCTGTTTCCATTTCCAGGCTTACAAGAGCGAGTGACCTACCGCATTGTCTCTACCCTTTGCGGCACCTGCGTTTTGTACTCAATGACGCTGAGCGGCTGGCTCTCGCCGCTGGCCTGGCCGATGATGAAACCCCAGGCACCCCGTGTCGCCGTTGCGCTGGTACGAGCCGCCGAGGCCGCAAGTTTACATCCCAATGCCTCAGCACGGGGTCTATACCGCAGCCCATATAAAACTGACGCTGACGATATTTTTTGATGGGGGGAGGCGATCGTTCAAGCTGAGCTTGTTTGTACAGCAGATCTTTCGTAAAGCAGATCACATAAAGCAGATCATTGGGCGGTAGTATTTTCAGTAGCGCGAGTGAGCGTGTTGCTTTTACGCCGCCCACAGTCTGTAAAACAAATCCGCCATAAAGCCAAAAAATGATTAAGACTCTCGATCCCGAATCAGTGTTAGAAGTGCTTAAGCCCGTTCAGGATCCTGAGCTACAAAAGAGCCTAGTAGCACTGAATATGATTCGCAATGTCAAGGTCGATGGCGGCGATGTGAGCTTTACCTTGGTGCTGACGACACCTGCCTGCCCGCTGCGTGAGTTTATTGTCGAGGACTGCGAAAAGGCAGTTCGAACGCTACCGGGCGTAGAAAAAGTAGACGTCGAGGTCACTGCCGAAACGCCTCAGCAAAAAGCGCTGCCTGATCGCACTGGCATTGACGGAGTCAAAAATATACTGGCTGTCACCAGCGGTAAAGGCGGCGTAGGCAAAAGCACCGTGGCCGTCAACATAGCGGTGGCCTTGGCCAAAACGGGCGCGGCTGTCGGCCTGATTGATGCAGATATCTATGGGCCAAATGCACCCACGATGATGGGCCTGAGTGAGGCGAATGTCACCGTACGCGACGAAGACGGGGCCCAGGTTTTGGAGCCGGCCTTTAATCACGGCGTGAAAATGGTGTCTATGGGCTTTTTGATCGATAAAGATCAGCCAGTCGTGTGGCGCGGCCCGATGCTCAACGGGGTGATTCGTCAGTTTCTCTATCAGGTGCAGTGGGGCGAGCTGGACTATCTAGTAGTGGATATGCCGCCTGGCACGGGTGACGCGCAGCTAACGCTGGCTCAAGCTGTGCCGATGGCAGGCGCGGTGATTGTGACCACACCCCAGACGGTTGCCCTTGGCGATGCGCGGCGCGGCCTCAAAATGTTTGAGCAGCTGAATGTGCCAATTTTGGGCCTAGTTGAGAATATGAGCTATTTCATCCCGCCGGATATGCCCGATAAAAAGTACAGCATTTTTGGCGCGGACGGAGGAGAGCAGGCAGCGGCGGAGCTAGGTGTGGCACTGCTGGGTAAGGTGCCGTTGGAAATGCCAGTCAGAGAAGGGGGCGATCGCGGTCTACCGATTGTCTTGGCAGAGCCTGAATCAGCCTCTGCGATCGCGTTGACAGACATTGCCAAGCAGGTGGCGGCCAAAATATCTGTCGCGGCGCTAACTTGAGGGCCTGCCGCTGCGCTAACTTAGGAGCGCTCACTGTCTCTTCAGCGAACACCGTTTCTTCAGTGAACACCTAGCTATGACGTCGTATTCATCTTATTCGCTTGTACGAAAGCGCTGGAAGGCCCTGTTTCAAGGGTGGCAAGGCGTTGACTGGCTGCTGTTTATACTGCCCGTAGGCGTGACCATTTTTTCCAGCGTGCTGATTAGCAGTACACAAAAATACACCGGGGAAAATGGATTTGCCATTAATCATATGCTGCTAGGAGCTATCGGCGCAGCCCTAGCTCTGTGGATTGCCCGTAGCCGCTATGAAGTGCTGCTGCAATGGCGCTGGCTGATCTATATTGGGACGATTATCTCGCTGGTAGCCGTGATGGTGGTCGGCACCGAAGGTCTGGGTGCGCAGCGCTGGATTACCATTTTCGGCTTTAACGTGCAGCCCTCCGAATTTGCCAAGTTGGGGGCCATCATCACCTTAGCCGCCACGCTAAAAGACCGAGATGCACCCACCCTGTTTGGCATGATTAAGGCCATTGGACTGACGGCGGTTCCTTGGGCGTTAGTGTTTCTACAGCCCGACCTCGGCACTTCGCTAGTGTTCGGAGCGATCACGCTTGGCATGCTCTACTGGAGTGGCACCAACCCAGGCTGGTTGATTTTGATGATTTCGCCTTTAGTAGCGGCTATTTTGGCTCAGCTCTCTCTGCCGGTATGGATTGTGTGGACGGTGCTAATGGGCATTGTGGCGTTTCGCTCGCTGCCTTGGTGGTCGCTGTATAGCGGGATCGTAGCGGTCGTAGTCAACTTGGCATCAGGCAAGCTCAGCCAGGTAATGTGGAATGTGCTGAAGGACTATCAAAAAGACCGACTGATTTTGTTTTTAGATCCGGATAAAGATCCCTTAGGCGGCGGCTATCACCTGATTCAGTCGCGGATTGCGATTGGCGCAGGCGAGCTGTGGGGCCGAGGGCTGTTTCACGGCACCCAAACGCAGCTTAGCTTTATTCCTGAGCAGCATACGGACTTCATTTTTTCGGCAGTGGGAGAGGAGCTGGGGTTTATTGGCGCTATAGGTCTGCTATTCGCCTTTTGGCTGATTTGCCTACGCCTAGTGATGATTGCCCAGAATGCCAAAGATAACTTTGGATCGCTGTTAGCGGTCGGGGTGCTGTCGATGATCGTCTTTCAGGTGATCTTGAACATTTGTATGACGATTGGGCTGGCCCCGATTACCGGCATTCCACTGCCCTGGATGAGCTATGGGCGCTCGGCGCTGCTGACGAATTTTATTGCGATCGGGCTAGTGGAATCGGTGGCGAACTATCGATTTAGGCTGAAGTTTTAGTAGCTATCGTCGCCCGTCACGTTTTTGATCGCGAGGATGTGGTTAGCCTCGTGGAGGCGCTCGGCGATCGCATCTCTCCAGTTCAGACTAATTTTGGGATTGGCAAGTACCTGCTGCGCCCGCTCACGGCACTGAGCACCCGCAGTTACATCCATTTGGCCAATGTTAGCGAGATCTTCGTACAGTTTTTGGAGCGGGATCTTTTGCTGAGATACTTTCTTCACGG
>JBAUIB010000061.1:0-2897 GCA_049680585.1 Phormidesmis sp. | reverse complement strand
GCATTCGTGCATCAGCGGCGACTTAGCTACTCCGCGCAAGACGTGTTGAAAATCGGAGTAGCTAAGGTACATTTGTCCCTAGCTGCCGGGATTCTCCGTTAATCTCGGGAGTTAGCCGTCGAGCAGGTGGTTCCAGCACCTGCCGATGGCGCTACATCGAATTGAGTTCTGAAGGATAGACCGTGATTGGCATCACGACCTTAGCTATTGAAGATAGGTCGATTTTTGATCCTCGTCAAGTTTTGAAGCGGTAGAAGCAATAGAAGTAACGGTTTCTGAACCTATCAAGCCGACGGCTGTGATTTTTGACTCTGGGACTTCAACTGTGACATGAGGGACATCGAGTCCTTCTAGGCTATAGCCGTCTTCTTCGCCTGGCATCGGATAGTGTTCTACGACGGTTGCGATATCGCCTTTTTTGAGGTTGTATTCTGGAATGTCTTCGGTTAAGGCTACCTGAGAAAACAGACTGTATCGCATTAGCTATTACCTCCTTTGTCGGGCACTAGAGTCACGAACCGAGCAGTTCCGTTAGCTATCATCCAAATCGTTAAAACATCTACCGGATTCCCATTTCTTCCCTTTAGACAGGCACGGATTTCATACTTTCTACCATAACGACTATTTCCTAAAAATCTTGCAGGCTTTGTCAATACTTGGGTTCTCAAATCGTGCTCTAGCTGCTTCCAGTTATCAAGGGTATAGCCTGCATTGGCTAGGAATTTTGACTTATCGTCCTTTGGCAGAGGAATTAGCAAGTAATTTAGTGAGTTTTTCGCTGGCGATGATCGCGTCCTGAGATAGGTAAACGCTTGGCTCCTCGGCCATGTATCCCACTCGGTATACTCCATTGAAGACTTACATTGTCAATACGTTAGAGAGAAAAGGCAAGCAATGAACGAGATTAAAGTGGCGATAGAAGGGGTAGGGGCGAATGAGGCGGCGCATTCGCTTTTGCAGATAGACGGCATTAGCGGTGAGGTTGAGGCCGAAGCGGGAGCGATGCGCGATGGGGGCTTAACAGCAGTCGCAACGATCATTGCGATCGCAGGTGGAGCAGTCGCCATTGCGGAACAGATTCGCCAGTGGTATACCGCTTACCGGGCGCAGCAGGCGGTGCAGAGAATCGAAAAAGTGCTAATTGTCACCCCGAATGGTCGTTTTTTGCTTGAAGATGCCAGTATTGAGGAAATTACTCAGGCGCTAAAGCCACTGGCGAAGTAGCCCTGCCCCCACTGAGTTCCTGACATCACTATGCGAATTTTGCACGTCGCGCTGCGCGTCTTAGATCATGCCTATGCCGAACTGCGCTATGGCTGGGAGAATCCTAATAGGTTTGACCCGCGACGGCTGGGTCTCGCTGAGATTCAGGACCTGATTGCGCAAATGGAGCGTGACTATTATGTGGCGCTGCCAGCAGACGCTATGAAAACCGGGCGACGGCTGTACGACTGGCTTGATGGCAGTAGCCGCAGCTTAGCTCAGCTGCTTGAGGCCGAGCGCGATGGCGTGTTGCTGGCGATCGCCACCGACCAAAAGCTCGGCCATCTGCCCTGGGAGCTGCTGCACGACGGTCAGAGCTTTTTGGTTGCGCGATCACAGCCGATTGTGCCAGTGCGCTGGCAGGGTAAGCCGCTGACTAAGCAGACGAGTGAAGTGCCTAACCGCCCGCTGCAGACGCTATTTATGGCAACCTCACCGCAGGGCGTAGAGCCAGTACTCGACTTTGAAGCGGAAGAAGGCCGCATCCTAGAGGTCACTAAGAATCAGCCGCTGACGCTGATGGTCGAAGAGAGCGGCTGCCTGCCAGAGCTGGCAAATCTGCTCGCTTCCTATGGCCGTAATTATTTCGATGTGGTGCATCTGACTGGGCATGCCTGGATTGCCGAAGACGGGCCGAGATTTATCACTGAGACTGAGACGGGCGATCGCTATGACGCTAGCCCGGAGGAGATTGCTAAAGCCCTGCAGTTTCGGTTTCCGCCGCTGGTGTTTCTCTCAGGTTGCCGCACGGGGCAAATGGGTCGCGGGGGCGATATTCCCTCAATGGCGGCAGCGCTGATTGACTATGGGGCAACAGCCGTACTGGGCTGGGGCCGACCCGTGCTTGACCAAGACGGTATTCAGGCAGCGGCAGCGCTGTATGGGGCACTGGCTGAAGCAAAGACGCTGCCCGAGGCAGTGGCGCTAACCTATCAGGCGATGATTCGAGAACAGGCGCGCGACTGGCATTTGCTGCGGCTGTATCTAGCGGGGACGGTGCCGCAAACGCTGGTGACACCGTTGAGAACCCCTGGCCGACAGCGTGCGCCAAAAGTCTCAGCGAGAACTGCGTTTTTGGATGCGGCTGGAACGGTTAAAGTCCCGACACGTGAAAGCTTTGTTGGGCGTCGGCGATCGCTGCAGGCTTGTTTGCGATCGCTGCGCGACTCGGAGCGGGTAGGCGTGCTGATCTACGGTATGGGCGGCCTGGGCAAAAGCAGTCTGACTGCGCGACTGTGCGATCGCCTGGGCGACTTTCAGCCGGTGGTGTGGGTGGGACCGCTAGATGAGGCAGGGCTGGTAAACAAGCTGGGTGAAAAACTTGAAGATGCAGAGCAACGGCAGCGGCTGCAAGATCCGAATGAAGAGCTGAGGTATCGGCTGCGCCGTTTGTTTAGGCAGGGTACAGAAAAGCCTTTCTTACTGGTCTTTGATGATTTTGAGACGCCGAATAGCCCAACTCCAAATATAGAGCCGGTGGGTGACGGCTTTCGGCCTGTGGCTGGGGTGGCAAAGGTGCTAAACGCATTGATTTGGGCGATAGATGAGACGAATAGCCCGCATCGGATAGTCATCACCTGTCGCTATGACTTTGACTTTGCGGGACTGGCACGCTTTTACCAGCAGCCGTTGGC
>JBAUIB010000060.1:0-2284 GCA_049680585.1 Phormidesmis sp. | reverse complement strand
CTTGCAGTCGGCCTCAGCCGGGGCAATCACGTCGGCTTTGAGCTGCTCCATCACCTGCTTAATACGCTCTTCCTGCACTGGCACATCCGCCTGAATGCGAGCGAGCTCAGCGGCAATCTCAGCTTCGGCTTCGGCAATGACGGCGGCGCGCATGGTCAGTGCGTCCTGCGTTTTTTGCTCAGCGGCGGCTTCGGCAATGCCCATGTCGCGCTCTAGGCGGCGTACAGCGGTGATTTTTTTGTTCTCAGCGGTTTGCACGGCTGACTCGGCCTTGGCTTCAGCTTCAGCAATGCGGGCGTCGCGCTGCAGGTCGGCCTGCTGCTTACGGCCAATCGAGTCGAGATAGCGCACATCGTCAGAGATGTTTTGAATCTGCAGCGTATCTAATACTAGGCCGAGCTTTTCGAGATCTTCTTCGGCTTCGTCCAGCAGACTCTTGGCAAAGGCAATTTTATCTTCGTTCACCTGCTCAGGGGTAAGGCTAGCGAGTACGCCGCGTAGATTGCCTTCTAGGGTTTCTTTAGCGATTTTCTCAATTTCTTTGCGAGGCTTACCCAGCAGTCGCTCAATCGCATTGTGAATCGTCGGTTCTTCACCGGCAATCTTGATATTGGCAACGCCTTCTACCTGGAGCGGAATGCCGCCTTTAGAATACGCATTCGACACCTTTAGCTCAATGATCATGTTAGTGAGGTTCATACGCATCACCTTTTCGAGCAGGGGGGTGCGAATGCTACTGCCGCCTTTGACTAAGCGATAGCCAAGCGTGCGATCGCCCGACCGCTGCTTGCCACCGGCAAAGATCAAAATTTCGTTCGGCTGGCAAATGTAATACAGATTTTTGATAATGAAGTAGCCTGAGCCCGAAGCTAAGGCCATTAATAAAAGCAGTGCGCCGCCCATAATAGTGAGTTCTCCTGTAGTTGAGTTTGCTAATTTAGGTTTCCAAACGCATTTCGACTCCGCTCAATGCTCGGTGCTACGTAGCCAGAGGGTTGAGCGTACCAGAGGGTTGAGCGGAGTCGAAACCCGGCAGTCGATCCGACGAACAATGGCCTACTCAATCTAATTTTCCTGAACAATTGACGATTCATTGACCGCCGCTGATCGGCTGAGCGTATTGACCACATCAATGCCGAGCGTCTGCTCGACCTGGACTAAAAACTGCCTAACCATTTCGGGATACACATTGGCTAGACTCGCAATCGATTGACCGTCACCGTTGTCGATCACGTTGATATTTTCGAGCTGCATGCGGTGCGGAATCGTGGCCGCTTCTTTGAGCACCATCTCGATTTGCTGGAGTAGGAAAATCTGCGTGGCATCGGTCCCGGTTTTTTGCCATACCTGAGCGAGCATTTCATTCACTTCAGCCGCGGCTTTGGCATTTTCAGCCAGATCAGCCGCCGCACCTTTCGCCTGTAGAACCTGGGCTTCTCGACGGGCTTCGGCGGGCAGCACTTGCTCAGCTTGCAGCCGCAGGCGCTCTAGCTTGGCGCGAACGGTCTGCAGTTGCTGCTCGGCTCTAGCTCTGGCTTCTCTGGCCGCAGCGGCAGTGCGCTCTTCTTCGGATTTATAGCGCTGGTCAAGCTCGGCTTTGATCTTACGGAGCTGATTTTGCTTTTCTTGAATGATGGTGAGGCTTTGAGATTTAAACATTTCTGCGCGCTTTTCGCAGTCGGCTTCGATGCGCTCTGCTTCTCCCAGGGCAACGGCTTCGGCAATTTCGGCATCGCGGATGATTTTGGCGATTTGGCGGCGGCCAATCGAGCTAAGGTAGTCCATATCGTCGGTGACGCTCTGCACTTTGAGGGTGTCTAAGTGCAGTCCGAGCTTATTGAGATCACGGGCGACGTCTTCGGCAATGCGCTCAGCAAAGTTGAGCCGGTCTTCATTGACCTGCTCAGGGGTGAGGTTGGCGACGACGCCTCTGAGATTGCCTTCTAAGGTTTCGCGCACGACTCGGCGAATTTCTGAGCGGTTGCGGCCTAAGAAGCGCTCGATGGCGTTACCGACGATGCGGCGATTACTGGAGATTTTGACGGTGGCGATCGCCTGAATATTCAGCGGCGTTCCTCCTTTGGCATAGGCATTCTTCACCTCTACCGGGATTGGCATGGTGGTCATGTCCATCTTCTCCACCCGCTCAATAATCGGGATTACAAAGGCGCGACCGCCAAAAATTACCCGATAGCCGATTTCTTTCTCGCCGGACTGCTTGTACTTACGCCCCGAGACGATCAAAATTTCATTCGGCTGACAAATTCTCAGACAGGTTTTTAGC
>JBAUIB010000059.1:0-14999 GCA_049680585.1 Phormidesmis sp. | reverse complement strand
CCATTGAGCAAGAGATCGCCAACCTCTGTAATGTCAGGCGCATCGTTCACTGCGTTGATGGCCTGCTCAAGCATTAGGCTGCTAGGGCTAATGGGACTGGCTTCCGCTGATTCGCCGAGTCGGTTAGGGGTTGGGGTAGCGATCGCGATACCAGCAATCGCCTGCGCCTGTTCCTGCTCCTGCGTCTGTAGCTGAGCGCCAATATCTGTATCGGTAATACTGCCATCGACTAAATAGGCGGTGAGCGGATGCGCCGGACCAAGATCTTCTCCGGTCATCGCATCGTTGTAATTTGCGGTTGTTTGCCGAAAGCGAAGCTGATAAGCCTGAGGCAAATACAGCCCTGAGCCAGCACTCCAGCCTCCGACCGCTGTCCAGTTAGCACCATCAGCGCTATATTCCCAAACGCCGATCTCGCTGGCTGGAATATCTTTGATCAGCACACCCCAAAACGTAGCGTCGTCAAAAGCGCTGTGGCTGGCGGGGTCGTAACCAAACTGATCGCCATCTAACGTGATTTGTAAGCCGAAGCGCGAGGCGAATAGCGCTGCAACAGATTGAGCGGGCGGTGTTGTCAAGTCTTCATCTTGGCCATTTTCGCTCAGATTAATGGGACTAGAATCGCTGACTGCGGGTGGCAAGTCATTCACCGCTTCAATGCTGCCATTGAGGGTAACGGTATCGGCGGTATAGCGAGTTACCCCGCCTACTCCCGTCTGCGTCAGATCGATTCGCTGCCCAAGTCCTAACGCTTGGCCCGAGCCATTGTCTACCAGATAAGCCTCAAGCGGAGGCAGCTCACCGTTGTAGTTGGCACTGGGCGTAAAGCGAATCTGGGCGGTTTTCGGCACCAGATAGGCATTGCTTTGGCTCAAGTCATTCGGCAGCGCCACCCACTGCGCGTTGCGAATGTCATAAACCTCCCATTCACCTTTCTCACTCCCAATCTGCGCGTCAGCCTCGCGATCATCGCTGCGATCGCCAAAGTCCTGAATGATTGCAATGCCAATAAACGTGTTCTGGTTGAGGTTGTTGCGATCAATGCTGTCTTCGAAGGCGCTAGTAAATAAGGTATCGACTGTTGGCGCATTCTCGGTTGTAAACAGCGTATCTTCTAGAAAAGTCGGTAAGTTGACCTGGGCTTCACTGACGATGCTGGGCGCATCGTTGAGGGGATTGATCGTCAGCGTACGGCTGATGGTTTTGGGGCTAAAGGGGCCGCCAGATGTGGTGAAGCGCGCATCTTGGAGTTTGCCGACGCTGAAGTCTGGGTGAGAGCTATCCATCAGCCGTCCGGTGATGCTGCCGGGTTTGCCATTAAAGTTTGGCGCGGGGATGAAGCGAATCTTGGTTTCATCCGTCAGCAGTAGCGCGGTTGTCTCAGTGAGGTTGGTGGCGATCGCATTCCACCCTGCTGCGCTTAAATACTCCCACTGGCCTTCAGCCGCGATCGCTGCGTTGTTGACAATGGCAATGCCTTTGAGGCGATCGCTATCAGCATCGGTAAAGCGACTGCCAAACAGAGCGCTGACGGTGAGCTCTTGTGGCGTACTGCTATCTTCTGTAATCGGAGAAAAACTTCCCTCTACCCGGTTAAAAGTTAGCTGCCAACCGTTGAGCAGCTTGCCCATCTTTTCCGCATCGACGCCGCTGTCAGTGTCATCTTGAACATAAAGCTTCCACTCGCCGTTGAGCGACTCGCCCGCCTGACCGACAAACTGTGCAAAAGAGGTCGCGGCTGAGCTAAAACCACTCGGATCGAGATCGGCATTGCCCGCAGCGTTGTTAGTCGGACGATAGATCGTGTTGTTGATGAGTCCGACAGAGTTGCCTGCCAAGGCGGGTACGCCGCTGTCTTTAAAGGTGACTGTAAAGTCTGTGAGGGCAGTGCCGTTGCCCGCATCAGACAATAGAATAATCTTTTGGCCCTGCGGCCCTTCTAGCCAAATATCTAAGTTGTTGTCGGCAGTGGCGTTCAAGCCCTTTAGCGTTACAGAGACACTTTCGATTTCTCCTAGCAACCCCTGCACGCTCAAAATAGAAGGGAACAGATCGCCGGTGCCAGCAGCGGGCGAGGGGTCGGCGGTGGTGGCCGATGCGCGATCGCTGATTCGAATGGCTTCGCGCTGGCGAAAGGTGACGCTGAGATTACTGGTGGGCGCATCGTTGACGCTATATACCTGCGTTTGGAAGCTCAGCGGTTCTGTATAGCTGTTGGGGAATTTGATGGCGATGTTTTCGCGATCGCCCGAGCCAAATCCACCTTCATCCGCTACTCGATCATCAATCAAATTGACCGACAGCGCCGTGGCCTCACCTGCGTAATCCACAGTCGGGAAAAAGCGCAGCAGCGTGTCGGCTCTCAGCAACAGCTCCTGACTGTTCGCCTCAGGGTTGATCTCGGGCAAGTCGCTCCAGGTACCCCCTTCGTTCGTAGAATACTGCCATACGCCCTGAGCCGGGCTGAGCTTGTAATCACTGATGGCAATGCCATAGAAGTTGTAAATGCTGCTGCTCTCAAAATACTGGCCAAACAGTGCGGCCACAGTGGCCCCCTGCGGCGTTGGAATGGCATCTTCCCAAGCAAAGGCAAGATTTTCAATATCAGCGGTTGTTTGGCTCAGGCTAGGTGCGTCGCTCATGCTAGATTCTGGCAGGGTAATAGGAATTGAAAAGGTTAAGACTGTGTCGCTGTAAGGAGAGGTTCCACCCGTCGATTGGATGTTTTCGCCTGCAAAGCTGAGGCGATCGCCCGTCTGCAGGCGGGCATCAGCCGCTTGGCCATTTTGATCAATCAGTCGAACCGCGAAATTAGGCGTTTGGGCACCATCTGCACCCGGTTGTGGAATAAAGCGAAGGCGGGTATTCGCTTCTAAAACAAGGGCGTTATCCGGCGTAATCGGTTCATCCAGCGTGAACCAAAGCGCTTTGTTCGAGTCGTAATATGCCCAATAACCTAAGTTGATTTGAGGGGTGTAATCAACAATTGCAATACCGTAAAAGCTATCGCCCGTATCATCGGCAAACGCTGGGCCAAAAATGCTGCCGACGGTAGCACCTTCATAGGCATCAAAGCTGGTAAACAGCCTTGAGCTATCGGCAGTGGGCGCTTGGTTAGAGACTTTTGATAGGGTCTGTTGAGATATTTGTTCTGTTTCGCCCGCCGAAATCGTGCCCTGCTGAAACTGATCCAGCGCGGCGGGAACGTCAGTTTTCAGCGACGTTTTCAGCGGCGTCAGGTTTTTAAAAGCCTGCTGAATATCTTCTATAGAGCCCTCTGGCACGTTTGCAGCACTCGCCACTCGCTCGTAAGTCGCTGATAAAACATTGATAACCGTCGTCTGCTCGATCTGAGCCTCTGCAAGTGCGTCGCCTGTCAGCGCGGGTAAAATCTTCTCTTGATAAAAATCTGCAACCACTGTTTCAGCAAACTCAGACAGCCGCTCTTCAAATGTCTCGCTGTCATTAATAGTCGCTTCGGCCAGCTTAGCGGCGACAAACTCCAAAACCTCAATCACCAGATCAGCGGTCATACCCATCTCGCTGTAGCCGCCTGCGACCCGACTGACGTTGTAAATCAGTGAATCAATAATAATGTGGCTTTTGTAGACCTGTAGGCCCAAAGCCGCTTCTTCGGCTGAGTCACCATTAATCGCCTCAATCGGATGGAAGCTGCCCAGATCAAGCGCGTCTGGCAAGTTAAAGAACGCCTTGACTTGAGCCGTGCTAGCCTCTACGTCTCCGCCGTTGCTGACCGCTATTTGGGTAGTTAGCGTCGTCAGTGGTGACACAATGCTGCTATCGGGTCCGGCAATCATCGGATTGACAATAGGCAGGCCGCTCTCTTTATCACGACCGCCAATTACCACAATCTGGCCATCCATCAGCGTCAGCTGACCGTCCCCGTCAACATCAAATTCAGCCGAGTCGATATCAAAGCTATAGCTACCGTCGCCCAGCGTAATTCCCCAAGGCTCACCCTCATCAAACTTCAAGTTAAAATTACTATCGAAGAAAACAGTTCCACCGACAACCTCGGACTGAACCGCCGAACCATCCTGCTTAGCCCCGCCCACTTGAAACTTGAAGAGATCAAACTCCCATTTCTTTTCGTAAATAGTGAAGGCAAATACTCCTAAGTCAACTTCGACCAGCGCTCTGAGAAAGGCGTAAATGCGGCCATACAGCTCAAACAGCGACAGCGGATCGGTAATACCTGCAATAATCTCTGATCCGCGAACCTTACCGTCGCTTGTACCCAAGTTGTCTTGATACTCGCCCACATCTTCTAAGTCGAAGTTGACGTTAGCGCCTACCCCTACCCCCAAGTAGCCCGTGAGCCCTTCTCCAATCTCAACACCAGCTTCCACCTCAGCTGTCGCATACAGCTCTGGCTTATCATCTATTCCAGAATCAGTATTTGACAGGTAGCTGTCCAGCGTCCAATCGGTCAAAAAGAACCCATCAAATACCTGATAGCTCTCAGCCAATTCAAAATCAGCCTCTGACCACTGGCGGAAACCATAGGTGTCGTAGCCGAAGCCAAGATTAGCACCCACCTCAAACTTCCCTGCCAGGACGCCTTTCACGGGATAAGGAGGGAAAGGATAAAATTTAACCCGAGGATTCAGCTCAAGCTTCAGATCAGGGATTTCATAGAGCAACAAGTTGACATCTTTGCCAAAGAGCAAGTTAACCAAGCTGATAGGATCTTCTAGAACCGGGAAGCGTAGCCCTTCGATGGCCTGAATCTTGTTAACGAGTTTTTCAAATAAAGAAGCATTTTCATTGCCTGACTGAGCGGCTTGCTTTCCAAGCCCTTCGGTTCCTGGCAGCGTTGGCTTGTTTTCTTGATGCTGAACGGCGGAGGTTTCGGTGGCTGGTTTGGGCAACCCGGTCTTATCCTCAGGGGTTTCTTCCGCTGCTGGGTCCTCATCCCCGCCGGGGGCCAGCGACAGATGATACTCATCTAGCAGCGGAATGACCAGATTGCCCCCCTTTTCTAGCTGAGCGGCAATTTCTTCTATCGTCTGAATAAAGTCAATGACCTTAACAACCGTTTCAAAGAACTCGGCATACTTAGCCTCGCCTACCTGCTTGGAAATTTCCGAAAGGACAAGTGCAACTTCTAAAATAGAGGCTTCACCATTGGCGTCTTTGTCGAACTGAGACTCTAGACCAATTGCCTCAAGGAACTGAGAGTCTTGATTGAGCGCTTCGACAAACGGCTTAATCGGCTCAAAGACGCTGTTAACCGCTTCTATTACCGGAGCTGCAAACTTAGTGATAAAGCTGCCGAGATCGAGGCCCAAATCTTTTAAGCCAACGGTCAAAGAGAGATCGGCCGCCTCGTCTTTTGTTTTTTCTGCCTTTGCAGCTAATGCCAAATCCAAGCTCAGCGAAGGAAACGAGGTATTGCCCGCAACGCTAGTGACCACATTAAAGGCGGCTCCCACTGTGCCGCTAAGCGTATAGTCAAACAGCTCTTTTGCTTTGCTGCCGAGCTCAGTGATACCGACTTCTGCGCCCCGCACAGGCACACCGACTTCTGTGAGTTCGTAAGCATCTTGCGCGGCGGCGGTGCCGCCAGTAGCGGTCGTCGCCACCTCGAAGCTTTCAGCATTGACCACTTCGAGTCGAGTGAGCGACCCTTGAGTCTGCGCGCCTGAGAGCTTGACATTTTCACCTTGAATAACAAAGAGATCAGGCAGCTCATTTTTATCCGCATTGCCAGCAGCATCTGGATTCGTAATCGAGACTTCGAGTGGCGCAGCGCCTTCGGTTTCAGGCTCGGGGCCATTGACCACCAAATAATCTACAACCTGATGGATGGCTTTATCTTCGTTAAAAGGTTGAATGTAGTAAAAAGTGCCATTGGGCAGGCCATCTGAAGTTTGAGGCTTACTCACCCGAAAAACGATGTCGCTGCCCGACTCAATATTTCCAGCTTCTAGTCCAGTAGAAAAGTCAATAGCATAGCCATTAAAATCTCTTAGGAGAACTGAGTTACTATCTCCACCTGCGTTAAGCTGTTTGTGAAGCGGTAGCCGAGGAGAGGACGGGTCAAGCTCATCGGGATCAACCGTTGCCGCGCCCAGCGTGAAGTTCAGCGGATCGAGCTTGAGCCCTGAGAAGAAGTCAGGATCTTCTTCCGCATCTGGCGCAAAGCTCTCTCGGTTGGGATCAACCAGCTTGAATAGCTCTACTGTAAAGAGATTAATGTCCTCTGAATTATTATCAATATCTTCTAGGGTGATAGAAACCGTGCCATCTTGAGGTCCCTGATCGCCTAGAAAATCTGACAGTGCTTGGCTGCCGTCTGGCTTACTATCTGTGTATAGCTCTGGAATAGTTTGCGCTTCGGTTTCGGTCTCAATCGCAAAGGCGTATTTGCGCTCAATCTCGACATCGACAGCCTTTTTGCCGACCAGGCTAAAGCCAACGCCGAGAGCGGCTTCGCTGTGAGTATCACCCTTTGCCAGCAGGCTCTCTGATTCGGCAGATTTTTCTAATGTGCCGAGGACATCTTTATCGCCGTCGTACTCTTGAAAGAAAGCGTGCGCGTCTTGGTTAAATAGCTGAGAGTCAACCTTTACGCCGTCGACAACTTTCTCACCTTTGTCATTGACTCTAAATCGGCGAGTTCTGCCGTTAAATTCGACTGAAATCTCATCAATGGCATCATAGTCGAGTCCTTCGAGGATGATGGGATGCTTCCAGTTGTCCTCTGTTTTGTCGTAGCTTGCGAATGTAGCGCCTGACGTGAGATCGAGATCAATTTCACTACCACCGATATCGTAGGCCCGGACCCTGACGGTTTGCTCGGCCTCACCCACGTTTGGATCTTCGTCTAGTACCAGCGTGAGCTGGGGCTTATGACCATTGATGAAGTCATCTAAGGGAATCTGCGCTAGCTCAGCCCGCAAAAAGGCGATATTGCCGGTTGCTTTAAAGTTGTTGAGATCGAGATAGATATTGGCGTCTGCGCCTGTGTTGGTACTGCCGTTTTCGTCTTCTGAAATGTCGAGGGTAAAGCTGCGCTCTTTGAGGTTGAGAGCAATGCCCACTCGTAAATCGAAGTGGAAGATAGAGGACAGTGAGCCCTCGGTTTCTAGTCCTAGGGCAGGCAATCCGAGATCGGAGCCAAGGCCAATTTCAAAGAGATCGTAATCTTGACCAAAGGCCAAGCTCATATTGATGATTTGTTCATCGGCGTCGTATTCAATCTCGACTTCAAAGCCAGTGCCGTCTAGCTGCTCATTGAGCGCGTCGCTAAGAGCAGCTGCTAGCGAAGGGCCGGTGATGTAGCGCTGCTGCTCTAAGTTACGAGAAAAAGAGCGGATAAAATCTGTGAGAAAGTCGGGCAGTTTGCCTGAGAGGGAACCGACTAAAGGCAGCTCGTAGTTGTTGATAATCTCTTCAAGCTTGGAGAAACCGCTAGACAGCGAACCGACTACGGTTTCATTATCTAGACGACGATCTTTGACGGTTAAGACCAGCGGTGACTGGGCGTTGGTAAATTTCTTAGAATAGAAGCCGTCATTGCCTTCGTTTTCATAGACCTTCATTTCGAGCGGTAAAATCCGGTCGATGTCGTATTCTTTATCATCTTGAGCGGTAATTTTTACGCTTTGGAAGCGAGCCCAGTTGTTGCTATCGAAGTAAACCGCGTTTTGCTTCCAAAGATCGCCGTTGGCATACGGATCGCTGCTGTAGTCGCTCGGCAATGTCGTGGTCGCAGGCACACCGTCTTCGGCGACTAGCTTGATGGGGGTGTCGGGGGTGTCCGTAGCAAAGGAGGAAAAGACCGCGAATCGATTCCAGCGATCAACCGCCACGTCGGTGTTGCCAGGAATGACGACTTTGCCAATATCGTCACCGACTTGGACCGCGATCGCTGCCGCATTTCCCAACTCCGAAACCACGCCCCAGCCATCAGGCTGATCGCCTCGCAGCGTCGTTTCAAACAGCGTCAGATAGCCATCTTGATTAACATCAAAATCAGCGAGGGTGACCTCAAAGTTTGCCTCATCTGTGCCGACCGCAAGCTGAGCGAGATCGTCACCAAAGAAATAACGGCTGTCGCTGAGGGTAACGCCGCGATGCTCGCCCTCGTCCCATTCATCATTGCCATTGAGGTCGAAAAAGACCGCGCTCTTAAGGCGAATCGGCTCAGCCCAAGTGTCTTTAGTAACGCTAATTTCCAGCTGATCGCTCAGCTTGTCGTTGGCGCTGCCATCAGCGTCTGGATCGCGCTGGTAGAACTGAACTTTGCGACCATACTCGTCGTAAACAGCGATCGCGACCGTCTGCGTACCATCATCCTCAAACTTCGGTTCCTCCGCCAAGTGAACCTGCATCTCCTGAGCCGAATTTTGATCCCAGCGCGGGTCAAACCGTAGCGAAACCCAGTTGTCTTGTCCTGCGTTCTCTCCAGTTTGAACGCTGCCTGGATCGGAGAGTGGCCGCACTAAGAAGACCGCCGCTGAAAACTCCTCGGTGTTGTCGATGTCAGGATGCTCAGCAATGGTGAGATAGCCCTTATCTGCTGGAGAGCTGCTGTCGAGTACCTGCTGACCTGGCAAGATAAAGCGAAAGCCCACTTTTTCATTGTCATAAATGCGAACGGACGCTTGCGGATCGACCTCCGATAGCTGATAGCCTGGATTGGTGCCATTCGGATCGCTCAGCAGCTCTAGCTCAACGGCTTCAAAGCGTTTGGTGTTTTCTTTCGCTTCTTCTACGGTGGCTTTGCCAGTGGCATCCAGCAGGCGGGTTTCGCCAATGCCGCCAGAGGTGAGGAGGACGGCTCTTTGGGTGCTACGATCAGCATCGCTGTAGAGTTCAATGACGTTGTCGTCAATCACCTTGACGTAGTAGAAACTATCGCCGCTCAAGCCGTCTGGCAGGCCGCCGTCGCTGCTCTCTGGGGTGAAAACAACTTTAGATCCGTCGATCAAACGATGGAGAGGAACGGTAATGCGATTGCTCCCCACATTCACCCCGTTCGGCTTAAAGGTGACATCAAAGCCCTCAGCGATGTAGTCATCAATGGGGAAAATCACGACGTTGCCAAGATCTTGGCCTGGCGCGATGGTAATGAAGTTCTCTCCTTCGGGCGTGAGATTGACATATTCCTGATAGTCTTCAGCCGAAGCGGGCGCACTGGCCCAACCCCTCACCCGGTAGTGAATTTTCAGCCCTTCCGGGTTGCGCACCTGCTCGGTATTCAGCCGGATGCCAAAGAATCCAATTTGGCCAGGTTCAGCCGCATCAAGTACGGTGTAGGCGCTGACGGTGGGCAGGTCATTATCGCGGATGGTGACGGCCAGCGGCTCGACGGCCATCCCCGCATAGTTGGCATCATCTGAGCGGACGGTTGCCTGGACTAAGCGCTGCAAATCGCCAGTCACATCGTTGTCGTCTTGGGCGCGTACCTTCACTGTTTGCGGCGCGTTCCAGTTGTATTCGTTAAATTCCAGCTCAACGATGTCGCCGTAGTATTTGCTGCCGAGCGCCAGAGAGGTACTCTCACTGCCTTCGAGATCGCTGGGCTGTAGGGTGATGAGCACCGTGCCCTCTGGCTTGCTGTTGAGGCTGACTTGAAACTGACCGCCATCGACGCCTTCGCGAATGTCGTCGAGCTGATCGAGGATGATGCCTGCCTGATCGTTGTCTGTAATCGGCAGCTCTGCGAGTAGTCCTGGCAAGCTGCTATAGACCGGGTCGCTGCTGTCAATCGCAATCGATAGGCGAGGACTTTCGGCCTGCCGATTATCAATTAAATTATCGGGAGCAACGGGACGCAGGAGAATTTGCTGCTGCCAGTTGCCCGGTAAAATAGTCAGCTTCGTCTGCTCCTGCGGCGTGATGCTGATGCGCTCCTGCAAGAGCTGGTTGGCGTTTAGCCCTAAGCCCGTGCGGTAGGTCGCGTCGTCGCTGTTCACGCGTATCCCAATTTGCTTGAGGATATTTTGAACGGCAGTCGATTGCTGGATGTCGCGGGTTGATTTGCCTGCGATCGCACTTTGCAAAGCCCCCGCCGTCGTGCCATCAAGCTGAATCTGGTAGCTTCCCTGCTCGTCTTGGCTGGCCGCCTGAACCAGGGGTGAGTTAAAGCTCAAGCTATAGTCACGGGTACCGTCATTAGGTGTGTTGGCTAAGCGCGATCGCACCGTCAAGCTGCCATCTGCATTCACCGTTAGCGCAAACGGATAGATTCTCTCGAACTGGAGGCGATCGCTATCGCTGTTGCGCAGCACCAAGCTGACAGTCTCTTGCGGCTGCGAATCGAGCGTTAGAACATAAAAGCCATCGCTCTGCTCACCTTCTATCAGCGGCCTTGCCAAGTTTTCATCCGGCGCGCTGAGATGACTCGCAACCACGCCAGCAGGCTGCCCGTTACTCCCCACGTAGGCCAGCGTCACGCCTGGGCGGTCGTCGTCTTGAATGATGACATCGACACTGCGATCTAGCCCCGACTCGGTCGTTAGCTCTTCGGTGGAGAGGAGCTGTAGCCGCACTCGCTCATCGAGTTCAACAACCTTGTCCTGGAGACTAACAATTTCCAACAGTTCCTGCGCACCTGCGCTGGGATCGCTGTAGTCAAAAACAACCTCATTTGATCGATTAACGAGGGTGCCAAAGTTGTAATGCGCATTGTCCAGGCTGAGGAAAACACCGTCAACGCCGCTGTCGTTTAAAAAAGCTAAGCTTTCAAGATCGCCGATTTGGCTAGCGCGGCTCGTGAGTGGATCGAGATAGGTGCGATCGCGATAAACCACATCTATCCCATCCGCCCCGTCCGCCTCAGGCATGAGGAACCGCCAATAGCTGCCATCGCCACCATCGCGCTCATAGACATACAGCTCCGGCATGCCATCGGCAATCACATCGCTAAACTTAAGCGCTAGCGATTGATCTGCCGACAATTCCACCTTGCGAAAGGGGTTGTTCTCATCGGCTAGGCGAACCAACCCGTTCATCAAGTTAAACGAACTGTTGCCAAGGTAAGCCTGGAGCTGATTGTTCTGATCTAAAACAACCGCATCAAGCACGCCATCTTGGTTGATATCGGCAAAATCGAAGCCGACCAGATCGCCTATTTGCCCCGATCCTAAAGCCGATCCGGTTTGATCTACTAGCGCGATCGCTTCTGTAGAACCCGCAAAATCAACCCCCTCAACAGGCTCATTTAAAAGAACTTTTAGCCCGCCGTCTTCGCTCCAGACCAAATCGAGATCGCCGTCGCCGTCGGCATCTACCAAACGCGCCTCAGAGCCACTAAATCCCTGTGAGGCAATCTCGGTATCAACCTGGGGCTGAGCGTTATCCTGCTGCATAAAGCGCAGCTCGCGTTCTGTTGAAGTATTTTCATAAAACTGTGCGCCTGCTTTCTCAGTGAGCACAAGCAGATCTGCTTTGCCGTCACCGGTGAGATCGCCTGTGACAACAGTGGGGCGATCTCCGATGTAGCGATCGCCTGAAATCGGTAGGCTTTCCGACAGTCCTTTTTTGACCGTCACCCCTTCTAGCCGCTCAAAGTCAAGGCCCTGTGTCGCGCCCCCTTCAGCAAAGTTAGGCCGTCGATCAAACCGGCTTAAATCTGTGGGTGAAATTTCATCAATCAGATAGAGACTGCGCAGCGATTCGAGCGCATAGGCGTCACCCACATTCGCGATGAAATCTGGCACCTGATCGCTTTGGCTGCTGATCTGGACAGTAATTTGCTCAATGTCGGTTGTGAGTGACTGAGTGTTGTTGAAGTTAAACGGCAGCGCTAAAGTAGACTGCCAATTGTTCGCATCGAAAGTGACCGTCACCGTTGAGACTTCTGGCTCTGGGCTACCTGTGTAGCTGTAGCGCCGGAACGTGAGATCAATCGGGCCGTTTGGCGCTTCTGTGACAGTCTCCGGATTGAGCCGAACGGACACTTGATTATTCGCTTCATCAAGCGTAAATAGAACAGGCGATGGGTTCAGAGAAGACTGCGCAAAGCGGCGAATTTCAGGCTGGCTCAGCGATCGTCCCCAGAAGCGAGCCCCGTAGACAATCCCTCGGAAGTTATCGACCTGGCTAACGTCAGCCGCCCCGAATACGGACGTCACTTCAACCGGGGCGATCGCTCCAGTGCCCAAACTACCAGAACCAATCAGCTGACCATTTGCATAGATCTGCGTATTCAGGCCATCTGTGGCGATGTTGATGAGGTACTCTTCATTTGCTAGCAGGGGCGTACCGCTCGTGATGGTGACAGGCTGCCCTTGCGCGTTGGTGAATTGCACCGCTAGGCGACCATCACTATTAATAAAGACATCACCATGTCCGTTTGTCGCCTGCACGAGCTGAATGGGCTGACCCTGATCGCCTGTGCCGTCCCAGCGAAAGGCAAGCTGTAGCGTGAAGTTTGTGCCCAGCCCAATCGGTTGTTCCAAATTCAGACGATCTTCCCCGCCCGTCAGTCGTAGAGAGCGAGTGAGTCCTGGCTCGACAACTTTGTAGCGTCCCTTCCTGCTGACTGTACTGCCGCTCGGATCGGCCGCGATCGCCACCTGCGCCGTCTCACCTTCAGTGATAGTCAGCTGGCTTTGGGGAGCGTTCTCAAAGCGATAGTTTGGATTAGCCGGATTCTCAGGCTGATAAATCTGAACCTGTTCTGCTTCGCTCACCTCAACCGTCTCAGCCGGTAGCGCTGCGTTCAAGTACAGTATGTTGTCGCGGGTGCCGCCAAATTCATAGGCTTTGTCAGTCGTCTCACCCGGCGCTAGCGAAATCTCTGCGGTAATTTGCCCCACCTGATCAGGATCGGCAAATCCATCATTCACCCCTCGAATGCCCACCAGCTGAGGCTGATCCCAATTGTCAGCCGTGAAGGTGAGCTTATCAGTAGAGAGCTTTACTTCTTCTGTCCCCACGATGCTTTCAGTCGCGTTGAGATCAACAACAACTTGCCCGCCCGCCTCCTGCGGCGCGGAAGTGAGCCGTACATAAACATACTCATTCCAGCTAGACTGACGCACTCGCATAGGATAGGGCGTGCCGCCGACAGTCGTGAGCAAATGACCTTGCTCAAATGTGGTTTGTAGGTCTTCTGCTTCAGGGGTTTGGCGGAGCTGTTCGGCATCGCTCAGCGCTTGATTCTCAACCAGATCAACCGAAAAAGACTGGGCCACACCATCAAGGGTGAGCGTGCCGCTGAGCGTTTTATTGGCGTAGTCACCATAGACAGTTGTTACGGCAAAGCGCTTGGTTTCGGTAAGTTCGAGGCTTGTTTCACTCAGCGTCAGACCGGCAAGATCTGTGATCTCAAGCTGAGCGGTTTGGCGGTTTTGGCCATCCCACAGCAAATCATCCAGATTAAAGCGCAGCAGCAGTGCGCCATCGTCTGCCTCTCGCACAATTATCCGGTCAACTTGCTCTAGCCGGTTGACGTTCTCGGCGCGATCGGTTTCAGCGTTGTAGGTGTAGCTGCTCTGCAAGCTGAGAATCTCAACACCGGGGCGATCAGGATCAACAACAGCGATCGCCCCTTCCGCTCCTTCACCTGCGACTTGATAGCGACTGTCATCGGCATTTTCAACCCCTGTCAGCGAGAGCTGCAGCCGTTGAGTGTCTTCAGAACGCTGATCGTCTAATGCATTGACAGACACAACGCCTTTGCGTGCGCCTGCTGGAATATAAAGGGTGCTGCTGAGGCGATCGCCAAAGCTGACATCTTGAACCAAGATCGTGCCATCTTCGGCGGTCGTAGTCACTTGAAAGTCAATCCCCTGCCAGCTCTCACTACTTTGAGCTGTAGGCTGCAGGCTACCGTTCTCTGCGAGCGTCAGATTGGCAATGTCAAAATCAACCGTAATGCCGCCGCGCGGGGCCGGTTTGTCGAGCAGCAGTTCAAAGGCCGCTAAGCGATCGCTCCCTTCCACGGTCTGTTGCTGATCGCTCGGCACACTCACCGAAATTTGCGGGAAATCGAAATTACGATTCACCAGGCCAAAGACAGTTGCTTCTTCTGCTAGCATCTCTTGCAGCGCCGGATCCGCAAGCGGTACACCCGCCGTCCACAGCAGCGCATTCGGATCGTTAAACGCAACAGATGCGCCGCCGACTGAGACAGCCGGTGCCTGGTTTCTCAGCGCGGTGCCTGAGCCTTCATCGAGATTGTACTGAGCCTGCAGCGTGCCGACGTAAATATCACCATCGGCAACGAGCTGATCCCAAAAGCGCAGATTGCTCACCAAGCCCTGCACTCCGCCTGCAGTTGCGCCGACAGATTGCAGCGTCAGACTGGTATTGTTGCTAATCGTTTGGCTACCGGCTCGGTTGCCATCGACATAAATATCGAAGCGGTCTGCCACCGACAGCAGCGTTATCCGATGCCATTGTTGATCCTCAAGCTGATTGTTTGGACTACTAACAAAGCTAAAAGCATCGGTGCCTTGAAGCTGACCGTTAACGAGCTGTAGCGCACCGTTGCTGCTCTGTAACAGCGTGCCATCAGCAGTGGGCTGCACCCAAAGCTCAATAGCATAGTCGCCACTAAGAGAGATATTTGGCAGCTGAATATAGTTGCTGTTACCCGTTTCTCCGCCAATTTGCAGCGCGACTGGCTCTGGCACCTGAAGCACAGATTGTTCATCCACCAGCGTCAGCGTGCGGTTGGCCAAGGCGCTGTAAGCTGGGTCAGTAGAGCTGACATCTAGCGTGACAGTAGTCCCAGCGCTGCCTGTCAAATTGACCTGCTGGCTCTGGTTCCAGGTATCGCGATCGCTCGTAAAGGTATAGTCTTGACCGGCAATATTCACCGTCACATCGTCAGTTGGGCGGCTGGTCAGCCCCACAAAGACTTGAGCGCTGCCCGCTTGCAGCAGCATCTCTTCGCCAACTTGGAAGCCGTACTCATCGGCTAGGCGAATGCCCGCCTGAAATAGCCCAGAATCGGTGATATTAACCGTGACGCGATCGCCAGTGGACTCGACGGGCATCAGCACATAGCCTTTGTT
>JBAUIB010000058.1:0-5058 GCA_049680585.1 Phormidesmis sp. | reverse complement strand
GTAGGCGACTGATAGCGCACCCGCAATAATAACCAGGATTGTGAAAACGCGCAGACTTGCCGTGTCAAGGGGCTTGACTTCTCCATAGCCGACCCCAAAAATAGTGATCACCACCATATAAATGGCATCTAGCGGCGTCCAGCCCGCCAAAATGTAGCCAATTACGGCGACTAGGATGGTGATAGAGAAGAAAAGAGTGCCCGCGTAAATCCGCTGGAACGAACTCTGGATTGGGGAACGCAAGCGATCGCCCCTTTTTAACGACAAGCTATTTTAGCGAAGCGATCACCCGCAGCGCTGTAGTAAACGTCACCTTAGCCATTGAGCCAGCTCTATTGGGCCCTCTCTATTCAGCCAGCTCTACTCGAATGCGAGCCACCGGATACAGCGCTTGGGTGAAGTCAGCGCCTGGAAACGCGGTGAGAACATTGCCGCCTACACTGAATCCAGGGTGAGCTGCGACCGTGCCATTTTCACTCGGGCCAACGTTATGAGCCATCCCCAGCAGAGGAACGCTGTTAGGGCTCTCGTCGTTAACCTCTGTGCCAGCGTCTTGGATCTGGCTACCGATGACGATAAATTCTGTCCCGATAAAATCGCCATTCGCATCGAATATACGATAGCTGGTACCGCTTTCGTTACCGATAAAGCCGTCGTTACTCGGCAAGATCATCGAGGCGTAGCTAAAGTACGGATTGGACTCGTCAACCTCAAAAGTGAGTGTAGCTGAAGAACCAGGTGCAATCAGCGGCGGTGAATTTGGCCCAATGCCATCGCCGGTAATCACACCGTCAACGCGATCAGTTCCGCCGTCTGCGAACGATTCACGTAGCACCATCGCATCGCCATCTTCAGCGATCAGCTCTAGCCCCTCAGATGCGGCCAGACCTGGCTCGTAAAGGTCGTAGTCCCCTTCGTGGAATCCGACCCATAGCGGCGTCAGCACCAGCCCTTCTTCAGGGGCCAAATTATCGATAGTCACCGTTACTTCTACAGCCTCGGCCGTGGCAACAGTGCCCAAGAGAGCCGCCGTCGCGATCGCAGAAGCCGTCAGTCCAGTGCGAATGAGAGAACCTATATTCATCATGAAAATGCTTGAGTCGCAGTAACAACAACGTGAAATCTCTCTGAATTTGTAAACTGAGCTTTCAAATCAGTGGATAACACTAACGCTACTATCACGGGTTGTTGTCAGGGGGGTATGAGGCCGGTGTGATAAGTTTCTGAGGAAATAGGGTCAGTTTCTAAGAATCCTGTTGGCCTCACGAGAGCGATCGCCAAACCGCTCTTATCACTCCGCTTCGACTTGAGAAAATATGCTGATGTTTTCGGGGGTGGCGATCGCCAGATGATCTCCCGTTGCGCTAAAGACAGCCTGACGAACCAAAGTGTTGAGCGGCGTTACCTCAAGCGTGTGGGTATTGAGCAGACGAGTCCCCGCCACATCTCCGCGCATAAAGTAGTAGATTCCATCTGGGCTGAGCAGGTGAGTGTAGTCTTGGCGATCCACTTCCGGCAAATCTACAGTGTGCTCAATGCGCACTGCTGCCGGTAAGTTCCATACGTTGAGAGACTCTTCATATGGCTCCCCTATCGCCAGCGTTCTAAAAGCGCCGGTAGGAGTGAAGGCCATTGCTGAAAAAGAAAATATAGACTCCTCTGGTCTCAAAGTAGATGACAATTCTCCACTCTCTAGCTGCCATACATCAATCACCGAACCGAGAATATCATTCGCTTCAGCAGGGCGATTTAGAACAACCCGGCCCCTACCTGCCAACAGCGTTCCATCCGGGCTAAAGTCAAACTGGACGAGCTGCGCCCCTGGTGTCGGCGTGAGCGTGCGCAATACCTCACCTGTCGCACCCTCATGAAGGCGCAACAGACTCTCTCCAGGGACAGAAGGTGAGTCGATCCCGACCTTTACCTGGCTCATGATCATCGTATCGTTAGCGCCAAAAGCCACCTGCGCGGAAGTAGAAGCAAAACCTAGTGTCACCTCCGGGGGTGCGTTTGAAGTCAGCAGGCGAATGCTCCCAAGCGGTTCATTGGTCGGTGGCACACCTGCTGGGAGATCCCACACCAACAAGTTCAGCTCATAGCTGGGCTGGGTCTGTGTGATCGCTGCGATTTTTAGGCCATCATCACTGATGGCAACTGCCTCAAACCGCGTTGATTCATTCGAGGTCATGCTAATGACTGGCTCGCCTGTTTGCGTGTCCCACACCTCGAGCCGACTTTTTAGCTCAGAATTCTCCTGTGCTAGCAGCGCAACCAGCCGCCGCCCATCCTGGCTCAGGTCGATTCGCTCGGCTCGAACAGGAAGCGTGGTCGCTGGCTCGCTCGACCAAGCAGAGGCTGAAGTTTCCACCAGATAAGGCGATGCGGGCAAGGGAGTCACGCGGCCCTCTTGCGCCAAGGCTTGATAGACGGAAGCAACAACTTCTGCGCGGGTGGCGTTGCGATTGGGGTTTAGCGACGTCAGGAGTGGATAGTTCACCACTAGGCGGCGTTGAGTCGCGGCAGTAATGCTCGCCTGGGCGTAGTCTGGAATGTCACTGGCATCAGTGTAGTAGCTGTAGTCGCTAGTCTCGCTGTCGGTATAGCCTAAGCCACTGGTGAGTGAAACCAGCGTTTGCACTCGAGGAATGCTTTGCTCTGGATTGAACACATTGCCAGGGTAGCCCGATAGAAAGTTAGCGGATCGAGCAGCGGCGATCGCCTCAGCCGCCCAATAGTTTGCAGGCACATCGTCGAACGGCTGCGCAGGAGAGTCTTCAGTACCTGCAAACGTCTGCCGGAGAATAGCGGCAAATTGAGCACGGGTCACTGGCGCGTCGGGTCGAAACGAGCCATCTGGAAAGCCTGAGACTATGCCTTGCTCGGCTAAGGACTCAATGTAGCTGTTTGCCCAATAGTCAGCAGGCACATCGGTAAAGGCAGGGGCTTGTGCTCGCGCAGATGTTGCAAAGGATACGGCAAGGCCAGCGCTCAGGCTAAAGGCTAGCGCTAGAGACGACTTCCATCCAGTATGGAGGTTCATGACAAGGTGAGGCTCTGTTGTGGGTTATGAGTAGCCCCGAGCTTAACCTAACGGATCTTGCCATGTCAGTTCTGCCAATGTCAGTTCTCCTAGCGTTACATTTGCAGCCAATTTAACGAGCCCAGTTCTCGCTAACCAGTTCTCGCTAACCAGTTCTTGTTAAATGGCCTGCCCCTCGCCAGCGCTAGGTTGACCCGCTGGACCAAAATCTAACGCGCCGCTGGAGTAGGTGGTGCCAAAGGTATCTGCTAGCGTTGCGACTTGTGAGAGGGCAGAGCGCAAATGGCTTTCTTCCAAAGAGGTGAGCGGATGGACGAATACAGAGACAACCGTATCGTCTGAGAGGGCGTAGCGAGCATCGAGGGCGGTGTGGAAGTTGGCTAGCAGTATCGTTTGGACCTGCTCGGCTGAGAGTTCGGTGGCGGTGATGACGGGGGTGACAATTCGCATGCGGTTGCTGCTGGCATCGGCGAGTACGACTAGGGGGCGATCGCCTAAAGTCACCTGCCATTGTCCGGCGCTTCCTCGCACCTCATCGGCTTCTTCTCGCAAGATGGATTCTAGTTGGCTCAGGCTCATCTCAGCGGTGGTCTGAGCTTGAGCGGTGGTCCGACTAGGATTTGGCGCTAGAGGATTAGCCGCAAAAGGATTGGCGGTAAAAGCAGGATAGCCACAGCCCATCAGTAGACTTAAGCCAGCGCCTCCGAGGATGCCGAAGAGGTATTTGCGGCTTGTGCGTTTGGCCGTGTGGCTGCCCATGATGTCTATCCAAATGTGCGAATAGCTCCAGTGTTAGGCCGCAGGCTGAGGCCCACATGAGAGGAGGTTTAGACTTTGGGTTGAAAGCTCGCCGGGATGTGTTTAACGTCGGGTTTTAGGATTTAGTTGAGTAGTCAGTTACTTCTATAAGTTTTGCGCTTCACGCTAAACGCGCACGCTCGCCGTGAGCTTTCACTGTGGATTAAGCGTAGACGGTTTCATCTTCTATTCGCCAGGCAGGATCGACAATCGCTAAAAAGACTAGGGGCACTTCTCCGCAGCTGTGAATGAACTGTTTCGCATTTGGCGGAATATAGACCGCGTCACCGGGCTTGACTCGCTGCGTTTCGTCGTTGATATGCATATCGCCTTCACCTGCCAGAATGTAGTACACCTCTGAGGTGGTGAGGGCGTGTGGATCGGAGGTGTTACCGACGGGCAAGGTTGCATGGGCAAGGCTATAGCGAAGATCGAGCGGTTGCTTGTCGGGGTGGAGTAGTTCGCGCAGCAGCGTGCTGTCTCCGGCGACGAATTCTTCACAGTCGGTGAGCGATCTGACCAGCATGATAGGGGTGTCTCCTTAATCAAAGCAGTGAAGCGGCATAGCTGAGAGACTGATGAATATCTTCAATGTCTAGTTCAGGATATTCATCGATAATTTCTGCTTCTGATCGACCATTAGCCAGCAAATTTAGTATTAGTGACACCGTGATCCGAATGCCACGAATGCAAGCCTGTCCTGCCATAACGCTTGGATCGAACGTAATTCTATCAAATTTATTCATTAAACTAATCCAATCATCGATTTCGATTGTACAACCTACGGATAATGAGCTGGCGGCATCTCGAATGGACGCTTGCGAAACACTAGCAGCTGCAAAAATGAGTGAATTCTTTTGCGTACACCTTCTGCATAATTTCTGTGGGCAGCTCTGATAGGTCAGCAAGATGATAGGAAAGCCTGCGCCTACTATCTGTTGCTGCACTGCCGCTTTCATGGTGCCTCGCATGATGCTCAAGATTGGTTCTCAAGGTTCTGCTGTCCGCCAGCTCCAGCGCGCGCTGAATGCACGGTTTAAACAGCTTGGCATTCTCTCTGTTTTTTCTCTGCGGGTTGATGGTGTCTTTGGGGTGGAAACTTTAGCTGCTGTCAAATACTTGCAGTGTGTGTGTGGCCTGCCGGTGAATGGCAGAGTGGATAATGGCACTGGCGCATTTATTACACGGGGAGGAGCTGGCTTGGAGAGACTGTATATGGG
>JBAUIB010000057.1:0-10481 GCA_049680585.1 Phormidesmis sp. | reverse complement strand
CCGGCTCATCGTAGTAGGCGAAGTCACTGCCACCGACCCGTTCGGTAGAATTTCCAAGTTCTGGTGGTGGTGGTGTAGCGGGCGTCTGGATGGTGTGGTCTGCAACTTTACAAATAAAGAACAGATTGTCAGTCTCTCTAATCTGTCGGGCTAGAACAGGCGTCTCTGCGGCGCGATCATGATAAATATCTAGTCCAACGAGCGCCGGATTCAGCGGAATGAGCTTGTCGAGCAGTGCCTGTAGCGTGCTATCTGCCAGCGATCCGCCCGTAGCACTTGGATACTTGGCGATGTCGGTCTCTGTATTGGTAATAATCAACAGTCTGCTGTCTACCGGTTCTGTTGGACGCAGTCGTAGGAGCTGATCGTATGCCTGTAACTCTAACGATTCTAATGCGCCTAGCTGACGAGCACTCAAAAGAGCCGTGGCGATCACGATGGCGCAGGTGAAGGCTCGTTTTAGGTAATTTTTGTGGGAAAAGGAGACGGGGTGTGGGGCAGCGGTAGAAAGCGCAAGCGGCGGAGATTTGCCTTGAAGGGAGAGCCAGGTGGGCGGGGTTTCGGCTAGGTTTTGAACGATCACAGGAAGCCAAGTAGCACAAGGAAAGCGGGCTTCTAGTCCCTGGAGCTTTTCGCGAGCTTCGCGAACGGCGAGATAAAAGGAACTGCCAGCGGCAAAAGATTCTAGAAACCCTTGGAGAAAGGCATGGGCAACTTGGTCGGGCACTGGTTCGCGCATGACGAGCACTTGGGGGATGTGCAGATCAGCCAGGTCGGCGGCGAGGCCAAGGCCGTCACAGGAGTTAAAAATAGCGGTATTGAGTCCTCGATCAATGGCTTTGCGCAGAGCGTGTTTGAGCTGGGGGATAGTGAGCTTGTCGGTGTCGCTGAGATGAATTTCGCCGCCGCCTTCTAAATTCCCTTCTAGATCACCCTCTGGGTCGCTCTCGTCTGAATAACAGTTCGGATAGCTGTTGCTATGGCCAGCAAAAAACAAAATATCCCAGCCTCTAGCATCCCAAAGAGAGCGGTTGAAATGTTCTCGGCTGGGCTCTTCTAAAAAGTAAATATCGGCGTCCAACGACTTCAGTAGGGCCTGATCAATCTGGGTATCAAGGTCAGCGGCGTTGCCGAGTACGGCGAGGATTCGCACTTTGCCTGAGCGGGTGCCTGGATAGCTGGCTTTCTGATAGTTGGCGGCGCAGATGCCGACTTCAGTTTGGCGATAGCGCTCGAAAAAATTCAGCTCGTACCAGGGGAGGCGCTGGAGGAGCGGGTCTTGCGTTTGTAGCAGGATGCGGGCGGTATCGGCAGGGTTGAGCTGCTCTAGGAGCTTGTCACGGATGGGGCGAAAGTCTTCACCGTTGAGCCATTGATGGGTGCGATCGCGTAGCTGACGGCTAATGCTTCGGCAATCTTCGATATCGGAAATGACTGAAAAATTAGTGACATCGTCGTGAACCTTGATGCGATAGGCCGCTCCTAGCTGTCGGTAGGACTGCTGCCAGCGCTGATAGATATCGGCTAAATCGGGCGCGGGGGGCAAGGTCGCTTGGGTTTCGATATGAGGCGGTGCGGCTTCGTCGCCAATCTGGACCGATGCTGTGTAGCCTGTCTCAATACTGCCAGGACCGATTTTGATGACGATGCGCTTATTCACTGAGTCGCTGTCCTAACGCTTTTCATAGTTTCTCAGATCACAACGCCTGCTGACAAAGTAAGGGAAATCTTACGTTTTTTGTCACGTCTTCTTTAAATAATGAACCTTTCTTCAAAGCAGGTCTCATCTATCGCGACTTGAACGCCAAATGTTTCTCCAGGCTCCCCGCTCAGCCGGAATTGGATGCAGTCGTCGGCCAATTCTGATACGGTGCTTTTCAGTGCGTTTTCGCTTTCATCGAGCAGCGTTAGCGAAAGTCCTTCAGGCAGATACAGCGGCCCGCCCACTGGCCGAACTTGCAGAATGACGCTGGTGCTAAAATCAGACTCATCGGTAGGCTCTGTTGTCGTATTTGTAATTGTCCGCTCCGCTGTTCGGATAATGCGAACAATCAGCGCTACTCGCACAGTTTCTCCTAGCTGTAGCCCCAAGTCGAGGAGCTTAGCACGGCTGATATCAATCGCGGCATTGCGAGCGGGCCGGCTTTCAGTCATCGTGCGAAAAGCGAAGTTCAATCTGTCAGGATTTATCAAGGCATCGACGGCCTGCCAACTGTCGGCGATGCGGCCTTCTATCCACTGATCTAGCTGAGTGATGAGCGCGCGAGTCGTGTCTGTGAGGGAGGGGCTATTTTCTGGTGCGGTGCTTGAGGATGTGCTTGATACAGTCGCTGAAGCGGTAGAGGCTTGCGTTTGCAGGTGATGAATGTGATCGATCAGGGCTTCTATTGGCGCAAAGTCAGCTAAGTTCATTTGGCCGCGATCGCCCTCTTCTGTCACACTCGCTGTGAACCCGACTAACGTCGCTTGACTGGCCACCTCATCAATCACAACCGCGATATAGCCGGCTCGATCATGCCAATCTTCTGGCGGAATAACGCAAACTGTATCGTCAGGAGCGACAGGTCGACAAGAAAGCGAACCGATATCCGGCACCGCCAAGTCGGCGACATCTGCCATCATTCGCATCATCGGGCTCCAGCTATCGCTCTGATCTAGACTGGTCGGAATGCCCATGAGCTGTAAGTAGGCGTTCACCGCGCAGACTGCCAGCGTATTGTGCTGAATCTGCTGCGCTTTGTCACTAAAAGGACATTGCTGCGCAAACTGTTGGGCAATTTGTCTAAATTCTGTCGTGATCGGTAAGGTAATGCCCAAAGGATGATGAGAACGTTGCGTGAGCATATCTTTAAACTCCGGATGAATTGCTAAAAATGAGGGTGTGAGCGGAAAAAGCGAGCATGTGACTCACTGGAGGATGCTTGTATAACGACTTACATAGCTCTCTGTATAAAGCGCAAAGAGGAAGATTTCGAGAGCAGCCCCAAAAGAGATCTTTACAAGGAGAAATGAGTTTTACAGATAGCCTTGAGCCTGGCCAAAGGCTCTGAGCCGTGTGAGACACTGACGCTGATAGAAGCTGCTAAGGGTGCCGACAGAGATGCCATAGTCTGCCGATAGCGCTTTCCATGAAGTTTCGGGCGGGAGTCGCTTTAGAATCAGGAGCTGAGCAGTGACCTGTGGGTGCTTGCTGATATGAGTTTGGGCGAGCGTACCGTCAGCGTCGGCCTCGGCCCAGGCCCGCACCTGTTCTAGCAGTGGCGGAATGTCTGGCTGAGCAGGCAGACGATCAATCGGATCGAGGGGGCTACCATCGCTACTTTCCCTAGCACTAGCGCGCGAGACGGTCGTTGCTCGCTTACGGGTTTCGGCGATGCGGAAATCTTGTAAGCGGCGTTTGAGATAGGCATTGAGCCAGGTGACTGGATTTGCGACATCGGGATCATAGGCCCGGCCTGTGGTGGCCTCACACAAGTTACGGCAGAAGTAAATCCACGTTTGCTGGAGGGCATCCGCGTAATAGGCCGCTGGGCTGCGCCAAAGCTTAGGGGTCAAAATGCGAATGATTTTGGTGAGTCCTCTTTGCCGAGGTGCGCTTCCTATCGGGTGCTGGCAGGTGTCGCGAATCAGCTGTAGCAGTTTATCGGGTTGTCCATGATCACTCTGGTTGTCGCTTTGAGAGCTATTCATACGCTGAAGCAAGGTGTTTTGGCCGAGAGATACACCCATTCGTCCTCCTTAGTGAAACTGTACGCTTAATCACCTATCACACACAAATAGAAAAGCTCTGCACGCCCTTAGAAAACTTTGAAAGGAGTGCTCAAGCTTAGGTGACAGCTCATTGGCTGGTCTAGCGCAATCGGTTGGCGCAACCAGCAGCTTTAGGCGTTATTTGCTCGATTTAGCCGTGACAGCTTGACTTCTGGCCTAAATTATCGGTTCTATTAACCGCTTGCCTTGAAACTGACAGGTGAACGGGGTGGTTTCAACGCTATAGATACGTTGTCTAAATTTCTTGAACTTTAGATAAATCCATCAGGCGCTGCTGCATAAGCGGCTGAATTGGGATGTAGGGAGTTTGAAGATCGAAGTTTTGAGCTCAGATGTCACCAGCATCAGGAGTACCCATAGGAGTGCTGCTATCTCTGGGCTCACTTCCGAGAATAGCGGCAGGTTCAGCGCCCTCACACAGGCCCTCACATAGGCATCCTCATGATAGTTAGCCCCATCTACCCGGAGACGATTGATTTATGAGAACTGAAATTCTTACCTTTGAAGGTCCGCTAGAGGTTGTCGATCTGCTCAGTGACACGCCTACTGTTGAGCTGTTGAACAACTGTCTTAGGCGCTATAGCAAGCGTTTGATGGCCGTTTCGCAGAGCAGCGCCAACACCTATAGCGAGCGCGGTCGCCTGCATTATGAAATCGGTAAGCTGCATGACCAGCTGACTCGCTGGGCCGATGCTGAAATGCATTACCGAGCTGCCGTCCATGCGTTTAAGCAGCTAGGCGATGTCTCCTGCCAAGTGGCCCAGACTCACCTGCTGCTCGGAGAAGTGCAAGCTTACCTTTATCCGTCTGACCAAGCGGCTGAGGAGAATATAGAAGCGGCGTTTCAAAATGCGCTGACGCTAGGTAAAGATCTCGATAACGCGTGGTTACAGGCCCGTGCCCTTTACAACATGGGGCAGCTCAGCGCCTTTAGTGGCGACTATGAAAATGCCCTGACCCGCTATCAGGCGGCTGAAAAATTAATGGATGAGGCGGGTAGTCAGACTGACTGCTTGGCAAATGAGCTGCTGCGCGCAGAGATTGCCTACAGCCGCAATTTGGTTCAAACGGAGCAGGCTGTTGACGAGGCTGATGACTTGGCACGCAAGCTATTGGGCTTACACTCACTTTCGTTTGAACTACAGACCCGCTCTACTGTCTCTAGCGGAGGCTCTCGTCCTTGGTGGCAGCGGTGGCGGCGTAGGAAGTAGCCTTTCCATCCAGTTGTTTGAACGGTAAAGCCCCAGTCAATTTAATGTTGTTTCCCCCACGGCACAGAAAATGAATACGCCCAGTTCCTCGAAGTCAGTTGTCACGCGCCTCCAGAAAGTGTTTGATCTATTAGGGGCCACTAAAGTTTTGCCTACGACAGAGGAAACCTCGCGACCACCTGTAAATATAGCAGGGAGTAGTGGCTCTCGGCCTCTCTGGTGGCCTTTCAGGCGAAGAAACAATCGTCCGTCCTAATTTCCCGCTCTACTGATAGGCTGAGACAAGCTGATAACGAGTCTGGCTCTAAGAATGTTTCCTGTATTAGCGGCTACTGTTCTGACGCTGTTTTCATCTACTGCATTCGAGGAGGCTGATCCTTCTGTGAAGTGGGCAGCAGATTGGACAGTGCAGGCATCAGCGAGTCTTGGCCAACTACGACTCAAGCAGACAGAATTACCTCTGGAGGCTGCTAGCGATGATGTCTCCCAACTGCTAATAGCGGGCTATGAACAAATTCAGGCGGCTGACTATGCGGCAGCGGCTGACACCTATCGTCGGGCGCTGTCGCTGCTCAACGCTCAAGCGGAGGTCTCTTCTGAAAATTTGGGAGAAGCCTTGCTGGGCTTGGGGAGTGCGTATGTGGGGCTGGGCTCGTTTGAGCGGGCTTTGCCAGAGCTAGAAGCTGCGCAACGCTTATTTGAAAATCTTTCTGTAGAGAATGATCCCGCGTTTGATCCGGCTAGGCCAGCTGAGTCCGACTATGCAGATATTTTGCTTGATCTGTATCATACGCTGGGTGTGGTTCATCACGAACTCGCCAATTTTGCAACAGCGCTAGGATACTATCAGCAGACTTTAGCTGCCGTTACAGAGGATGCTCGTCAGTTTTTGCCGCTAGAGTTTTGGCTGTATCAGCTGCACAATATTAGCGGGATAGAAACTCGGTTGGGACAGTATGCAGAGGCAGAAGCGACACTGCAACGGGCGCTTGTACTCAGCGAGCAAAGCGGTCAAATAGAAAGCGAAGAAGGTGATCAGGCAGACAGGTTGGCTTTAAAGGGAAGCATCATCTTTAGCTTGGGCCGGGTGAAAGAGCTTCAGCAGGTGTATGACGAGGCGATCGCGCATTACCAATCTGCCATCGATCTCTTCCACCAGGGCAATGAGTCTGGCCGGGAAATCCGGACGCTGAACAATCTCGGCATTGTGCATTTAAAGCAGGGCGATCTGGCAGCGGCAAAAGCGGCGTTTGACCAAGGATTTGCTCAGCTTGCCGTACAGGATGATGCGGCTGAGCGATCGCTCCTCCTCGACAGCCTAGGATCTTGGCATCAGGCATCTGGAGACTCGCAGACAGCCTGGGCGCTATACTTACAGGCGCTACAGCTCAGCCGACAAACCGCCGATAAACCCGCTCAAATTGAGACGCTGCTGAACTTAGGTCAGCTGATGGAGTCGCAAGATCAAATCGATCTGGCGATTTTCTTTTATAAGCAGGCGATCGCTCAGATCGAAACCATCCGCAAAGACTTGCAGCAGCTCTCAGAAGACGTGCAGCAGCGCTATACCCTCACCATCGAAGACTTTTACCGAAATCTAGCCGATTTGCTACTGCGGCAAAACCGCGAGGCAGAAGCGCTGCAAATTCTAGAGCTGCTGAAGCTGCAAGAAGTGAACGCGTATTTGCACAGCCATCAGGATGAGGGAGAAACGGCAGAAGCAGGGCTCAACACTGACGCCGAAGCCGCTTTATTAAGCGTATTGAATGAACGAATCGATGCGCTGCCGGTAGAGACGTCGCTAGCTGAGTTTATTGCGCAGCCGACGGCGGTAGCCCTAGTGCGCTCTCCTAATGAAATGGCCAACGAGGAGGCCGGCGATATCTCAGAAGAACTAGGCGATCTGCCTTTTGATGGGCAGGCGATCGCCTCCCTACAAGCCGCCTTATCTACGCAGCCGCTGAGAACTGCCGTCCTTTATCCGCTCATCCTAAAAGATCGTCTAGAAATCTTGCTAATCACTCCAGAAGGCACCTTAGAGCGCTTTACCACCTCGGTCTCTGAAGATGAATTGAGAACTGTGGTCGGTGAGCTACAGAAAGCGCTCAAAAACGAAGCGCTCGATCCGAACATGGCCGCCCGGCAGCTCTACGATTTGCTAATCCGCCCGCTCGATCAAACCCTTGCGGCTAATCGCGTTGAAAATATCGTTTACCTACCAGACAGCGTTTTGCGCTACGTTCCGCTAGCCGCCCTGCACGATGGCGAACGTTGGCTGGCCCAAAAATATCAGTCCTACAATATTACGGCTGCCACCGTTGGCGATCTCACCTCGCGCACCTCATCGCCCTTGAGTGTGATGGCAGGGGCCTTTGCCGACAGTACGTTGACCCATCAGGTTCAAGTGGGCGCTAGCTCGTTTAGCTACAGCGGACTGAGCGGGGCAAAACAAGAGATTGATAATTTAATAGAGAGGATGCCGAATACGACGGCGCTGTTAGACCAAGACTTTACCCCTGATAGTACGCTGGGTGCGGTGGGCGATCGCCAGATTGTTCATTTAGCCACCCATGCTCAGTTTATGCCCGGTCAGCCAGAAGACTCTTTTATTTTGTTTGGCAATGGCCACACGGTGAATATGCGAGATATTCAGCAGTGGCGGCTACCAGGGGTAGAGCTGGTTGTGCTGAGCGCTTGTGAAACGGCTAGCAGCGCGGGCGAAGATGGCAAGGAGATTTTGGGCCTCGGATTTCAAATGCAAGAAACAGGGGCAGCGGCGGTGCTGGCTTCTCTCTGGGCAGTTGATGATGAGGCGACCGCTGCGCTGATGACTCAGTTTTACCAGGCGCTCAGTGAAGGTAAAACCAAAGCACAGGCACTACAGTACGCCCAGACAAAGCTGGCTAGCAATGAAACCTATCGCGATCCTTACTACTGGGCTGCGTTTGTTTTAATCGGCAATGGTTTGTAACATCACTTGCCCGTGGCGTTGAGCACCTGATCGGTAATAGCTTATAGCCGTCCTTTTCTAAAAGCATTTTAAATGCTGATTTAAAGGGGGATCAGTTCGGGCCGATTTATTATAGACTTGTGTCTATGCAATAAAAATTATAATAGACTTGAGTCTATTGACTTCTTGATCACCTCCAAAATGAGCGATGATCGCTTCTAAGCAGAAATGAGCTTTTATCTTCTGCAAAATTCCGTTTATTAAAATAGTTTTGATATGCAACTGACCAATCGAATCAATTTCCAACACCTGCGCGGTGACCTCTTCGGTGGGGTTACCGCTGCTGTGATCGCCCTTCCTATGGCCCTAGCCTTTGGCGTCGCCTCTGGCGCAGGCGCAGTCGCGGGTCTTTGGGGGGCTGTTTTAGTCGGATTCTTTGCGGCTCTCTTTGGCGGTACGCCTACCCTGATCTCGGAGCCTACCGGGCCGATGACAGTGGTGATGACCGCTGTGATTGCTAACTTAACGGCGGCGGATCCTGAAAATGGAATGGCGCTGGCGTTCACAGTGGTGATGATGGCGGGTGTCTTTCAAATTATTTTTGGATCGCTGCGGCTGGGCAAGTACGTGACCATGATGCCCTACACGGTGATTTCGGGCTTTATGTCTGGCATCGGTATTATTCTTGTTATCCTTCAGCTAGCGCCCTTTTTGGGACAGGCGAGCCCGCCAGGCGGCGTTGTCGGCACGCTGCAGTCTATTCCTGAGCTACTGAGCAACATCCAGCCCGCTGAAACTGTACTGGCGGCGATTACCGTTGCGATCATCTGGTTTATGCCCGCGCGGTTCAAGAAAGTGATTCCGCCTCAGCTGATTGCGTTAATTGCAGGCACCGTCTTGTCTTTAGTTCTGTTTTCAGACGTAGATATCCGTCGCATTGGCGAAATTCCAATGGGATTTCCGGCTTTGCAGGTGCCGACTTTTAGCCCTTCTCAGTTTCAGCTGATGGTGGTAGATGCGGCGGTCCTCGGTATGCTCGGCTGCATTGACGCGCTGCTCACCTCAATGGTTGCTGACAGCTTGACGCGCACTGAGCACAACTCCAACAAAGAGCTAATCGGCCAGGGGTTAGGCAACATTATTTCTGGCTTGTTTGGTGGAATTGCCGGTGCGGGTGCCACGATGGGAACGGTTGTCAACATTCAGGCGGGTGGACGAACGGCGCTTTCTGGATTGACTCGTGCGGCAGTATTGCTCGTCGTGATTTTGGGTGCGGCTAATCTTGCGGCGACGATTCCTTTAGCCGTATTGGCTGGTATCGCTCTTAAGGTGGGAATCGACATTATTGACTGGAGCTTTCTGAAGCGAGCCCATCAGGTGTCGATTAAAGGCGCACTGATTATGTATGTGGTGATCGCACTGACGGTGCTAGTTGATCTAATTGTAGCGGTGGGTGTGGGTGTCTTTATTGCCAACATTCTCACGATTGAGCGGATGAGTCTGTTGCAGGCAAAATCTGTGAAAACCATCAGCGATGCGGATGACACGATTGTATTGAACGCTAATGAAAAGCGTTGGTTAGACGAAGCCAATGATCGGGTTTTACTCTTTCGCCTGAGCGGTTCGATGATCTTTGGAGTGGCGAAAGCTATCACTCGCGAGCACAATGCCATTAAAGAGTGTGATGCGATTGTCTTTGATCTCTCTGATGTGACCCATATGGGTGTCACTGCCTCTCTAACGATAGAAAGTGCGATTAAAGAAGCGATTGAGAAGGGTCGTCACGTCTTTATCGTTGGGGCGACGGGGCAGACTCGCCGACGACTCGAGAACCTCAAGGTGCTCAGCTTGCTGCCGCCTAATCATCTCTTCGATAGTCGTGAAGAGGCGCTGAAATACGCAGCCTCCATTGTTTCCCCGACATTAGAGCAACAGCCCCCCTTGGATTATGGAACGTCCGCCGCGTTTAGTTAGCTCAGCACTTCTCACCTTCAAATAGTAAATCCTTGAACATTTTTCGTTTCAGCTAAGCTTATGCCCGTTTTAGAATCCTTTGTGTTTGCCACAGTCTTCTTGGGCTTTTTTGGCATCATCTTAAAAAAGAATCTCATCATGAAAATCATCTCTATGGACGTGATGAGTACTGGCGTGATTGCCTGTTACGTCCTAGTTGCCGCGAGCAGCGGTTTTTTTACACCCATTGCTGCTGATACAACGCCACTGGCCAATGCTGAGCCAGTGGCCTACGCCGATCCGGTGCCGCAAGCGGTGATCTTAACCGCGATTGTGATTGGCTTTTCTATTCAGGCGCTGATGCTGGTCGGGGTAATGAAACTTTCTCGAGATAATCCGACCCTAGAGTGCAGCGAAATTGAGGGGAACAACACAAGATGACTACGCTGACGCTAATTTGGATTGCCCTGCCGCTGTTTGTGGGATTCAGCATTTATCTGTTGCCTAAGCTAGATCGCTTCCTGGCGCTGACAGTTGCGATTGTCTCACTGGGCTATGGGTTCTCTCATGTGCTAAATCCGGCCCCTGTTGTATTG
>JBAUIB010000056.1:0-26696 GCA_049680585.1 Phormidesmis sp. | reverse complement strand
CTGCAATAGCGCTGACTTGACCCTTGCAAAGTCAGCGCTATTGCAGGCTGCTCAGGAGCATCCCGGCGTTTTACCCAAGCCTGCGCCAGACGTTTTCTTAAAGGGGTTTGGCGACAGCGCCATTGAGTTTGAGCTACTGGTCTGGATTCGCACGCCCGAACAACAGTTTCACATTTCAAGCGAGCTTTATTTTCGTATTGGGGAGATCTTTAAGCAGCAGGGCATTTCTATTCCGTATCCCCAACGGGATATACACTTACGCAATAGCCAGCTACCGATTGCGTTTTCGCCCGATATCACAGCCGCTCTCGTTCAGGCGCTGGAAGGCATTATGAACAAGGGACACTGAGAAGTTTTGACTATGACTCAGATTTGAGAATGTGTTCGTAACTTATAGAAAAACCAAATATTTTTTGCTCCCTTTTCGGATAGACTTAAGTCAATGAGAAATTAACTGTTAATTGACTCAGATCTATCAGTCACCGATACACACTTTAGGGATACTGAAACGCTTCACCCATCCCCGTTCGAACCTTTCAAACTACCCATTCATAAAAAACAAGTGGTGACTCGGCGTTGAGCCGACGATACCGCGAGGAGACGCTATGGCCGATTTTTCAAAATACTCACGCCGCAAGTTTATTGCTACCGCCGGGGCTTCGGCGGCAGGCTCTCTCTTATTAAATAGCTGCTTAGGGAATCCACCTTCTGCGACAAATGCCGGATCGGGTACCGGAGCAGAGGGCGCAGCAAATGTCCCAGCGGCTACGCCTGTCGCCACTGGCGATGCGCCTGAAACAACAACCATTAAGCTGGGCTACATTCCCATCGTAGAATCCGCTGGCTTGATTATTGCCCAAGAGAAAGGGTTCTTTGCCAAGTACGGCATGACGGGCGTTGAAGTTTCTAAACAGGCGAACTGGGCTTCAGCTAGAGACAATGTGACAATTGGTTCGAGTGGAGGCGGTATTGATGGCGGTCAGTGGCAAATGCCTATGCCTCATCTAATGACAGAAGGCGTTATCACCAACGGTCAAAAAGTACCGATGTATGTGCTAGCGCAGCTAGTGACTCAAGGCAACGGCATTGCGGTTTCGGGCAGTAATGCGGGGAAAGGACTGGGCTTAGATATTTCGAGTGCGGCTGAATACATCAAGAATTTTCAGAGTACAGAAGGCCGTAAGTTCAAGGCTGCGCACACCTTTCCCCACGTAAACCAAGACTTTTGGATTCGCTACTGGCTGGCGGCTGGGGGCGTCAATCCAGACACGGACATTGACCTGCTAGCGGTGCCGCCAGCAGAGACGGTTCAAGGGATGCGTAATGGCACGATGGATGCGTTTAGCACAGGCGATCCTTGGCCCTACCGAATTGTTGCCGATGACATTGGCTTTATGGCGGCACTGACTCACGAGATTTGGCCGTTTCACCCAGAAGAGTATTTGGCGATCCGCGCCGACTGGGTAGATGCTAACCCGATTGCTACTAAAGCCGTGTTAAAGGGACTGATGGAGGCTCAGCAGTGGTGTGACGACCCCGCCAACAGACCGGAACTGGTGCAGATTTGTGCGGGCCGTAACTATTTCAACATTCCGGCGGAAATTCTGACACCGCCTTACGAAGGAAAGTACGAGATGGGCGATGGCAAGCCGGCATTTGACAACATTGAATCGGGTCCGCTCTATTGGAAAGATCCCAGAGGAAATGTGTCTTATCCTTATAAGAGTCACGATCTTTGGTTCTTAACCGAGTCTCTTCGGTGGGGCTTCCCGCTCGGCGAGATGACCGATTTTGACAAGATTCAGGCGGTCATTGACAAAGTTAACCGCGAAGATATATGGCGCGAAGCTGCAACAGAAGCAGGATTTTCTGACATTCCAACGGAGACGTCTCGCGGTGTTGAAACCTTCTTTGACGGCACCGAGTTTGATCCGGCTGATCCTCAAGCTTACTTAGACAGTTTGAAGATCAAGCGCGTTTAGCCCCAGAAGAAAAAAGATGGAGAAGAAGGTTCTGTTTTTCCCTTCTCCGTCTTTGAAAAGTCCGCTTTTAACTTTTTTACCGTTCACTTCCACTTGTAACTTTAGGAGATCTTCCATGATTAGCCAACGCCGCAAGCGCAAGGCCGCTCTGCCTCTGCCGACTTCGTTCAAGCTTTTTTCAGGCAAACGGTTACAAGACATTTTGCTACCTGTTTTGGGCGTGTTCGCTTTTCTGCTGGTCTGGCAAATTTTCTCAGGGCTGGGGCTTACTCGCCTCCCTGGGCCCACCAGCTTATGGACCGATCAGCGAACCAGGGAGCTACTGCTCTACCCTTTTTATGATTTAGGCGGACTCGACAAGGGGTTGTTTTGGCAAACCCTGGCAAGCCTCGGTAGGGTAGCTCAGGGCTATTCGCTAGCTGCCGTGGTGGGTATTGGCGTCGGCGTTTTAGTCGGCGGGAGTCCATTGTTAAACAAAGCGCTCGATCCGCTCTTTCAGTTTTTGCGGATGGTGGCCCCGCTAGCGTGGGTTCCTATTGCCCTAGTAGCGCTTCAGCAAAACCAACCCGCTGCGATTTTCGTCATCTTCATTACCGCTGTCTGGCCTATTCTCATTAATACGGCTGAAGGGGTACGTCAAATCCCTCAAGACTATCAAAACGTGGCCAAGGTGCTACAGCTTTCTCGCAAGGACTACTATCTCAAAATTCTGTTTCCTTCAGCGCTGCCTTATATCTTTACCGGGTTGAGAATTGCCATTGGTCTGGCTTGGCTGGCGATTATTGCCGCAGAAATTGTGATGTCGGGAATTGTCGGGATTGGCTTTTTTATCTGGGATGCCTATCAGCAAAACTACATCAGCGAGATTATTTTGGCGGTGATTTATATCGGGGCGGTGGGTCTGTTTTTGGATCGGGCGATCGCATATCTTCAGCGGCTGATTGTTTCCGAATAGATAGATGTTTCGATCTCAACTCAACTTTTTGGAGTAGACAACCATGAGTACTTTAGTCGCAGTAGAACAGGTAGATAAGGCGTTTTCTCTCTCAGGTGGGGGAGAATATATCGCCCTTGCCGGGATTAACTTAGACATTAAAGAAGGAGAATTTGTCTCTTTTATTGGTCACTCGGGCTGTGGCAAATCGACTCTGCTAGATATGATTGCAGGGTTCTCTCAGCCAACCGCTGGAATGGTGACTCTCGACGGACAAAAGATTACCCAACCCGGCCCCGATCGCATGGTGGTCTTTCAAAACTATTCGCTGCTACCCTGGCAAACGGTGCGCGATAATGTCTCGCTAGCAGTGGATTCAGTCATGGGCGATCGCTCCCGTGCCGAACGCAGGGCCATTGTCGATGAAAACCTCAAGCTCGTGGGTCTCACAGAAGCTGCCGATAAGCGGCCCGCCCAGCTTTCGGGCGGACTGAAACAACGGGTAGCGATCGCCCGCGCCCTATCCATTCGCCCCAAGCTGCTGCTGCTTGATGAGCCCTTTGGCGCACTAGACGCCTTAACGAGAGGCAATTTACAAACGCAGCTGATGAAAATTTGCGAAGCCCACAAGGTGACCACCGTAATGGTCACCCACGATGTGGATGAGGCAGTGCTGCTCTCAGATCGAATCGTGATGCTCACCAACGGCCCATCGGCACAGATTGGCCAGATTCTGGATGTGGAAATTCCCCGCCCCAGAGAGCGAATGCAGGTGATAGAACACCCTAGCTACTACAGCCTGCGCTCGGAGATTATTTACTTTTTGAATCAACAGAAACGAGTGAAGCAGTGGCGATCGCGCAAAACCACCCCGGTCTCTCGCCATGGCTTAGAAAAGGTGAATCTCGACATTGGCTTTGTGCCTTTAACGGCCTGCGCGCCTTTGGCGGTTGCCCAGGAAAAAGGATTCTTTGCCAAGCACGGCCTAGACGAAGTGAACCTAGTAAGAGAAACCAGCTGGCGCGGCATTTGCGACGGCATTCGAGGCGGCTATTTAGACGGGGCACAAATGCCCGCTGGGATGCCCCTGTGGCTCACCTTGGGCGGCGATGAAGAACCCCCCGTCTCGATGGTGACAGCGCTGACCATGACCCGCAACGGCAACGCCATTACCTTTGACAACGAGCTGCTAGGCAAGGGCGTTCGCAATCTAGGAGACTTTAAGCAGTATGTGGATCGTACGCCAGAAAAGCGCCATACTTTAGGCGTGGTGCATTCGGCCTCTATGCACAATCTACTGCTGCGCTACTGGCTAGCCGCAGGCGGCATCGACCCCGACGAAGATGTCACCTTGCAGACCATTCCACCCGCTCAGATGATTGTGGATTTGCGGGCGGATACTATCGATGGCTACTGCGTGGGTGAACCCTGGAACCTCCGGGCCGTGATGGAAGAAGTGGGCTTTACCGTCGCCACCGACTTGGATATTTGGAATGGGCATCCGGGCAAAGTGCTCGGCGTGAGAGAAGACTGGGCTCAGCGCTATCCCAATACTCACATTGCCCTGGTGAAGGCGCTCATTGAAGCCTGTCGCTACTGCGCCGATCCGGCCCATGAGCTAGAAATTCGAGAGATCTTATCGCGCAAGCAGTATGTAGGCACCCCGGTTGAATATATTCACCTGAGCGATCCGCATGAAGCCATTAGCTCATTGCCCAGAGACTCTCGCCGCTACGCCCACCATGTGTTCTTTGGCGAGGGGCTCAATCGCCCCAGCCGCACGGAGCACTTATGGATGATGACGCAGCTAGCTCGCTGGGGGCATACGCCGTTTCCGCGAAACTGGTTAGAGATTTTGGAGCGGGTGTGTCAGGCCAATGTGTTTTTAACAGCGGCCAGAGAACTGGGACTCTCGGATATGAAATATACCCAAGGCGCGATTGAGCTTTTTGACGGCACTCGCTTTACCAATGACGATCCCATTGACTATCTCAATCAGCTACCGATTAAGCGGGACTTTAGCGTGACTGATTTTGCGCCACAGCGATCGGTAATGCCCGTAGAAGTGGCCGTAGAAGTGGCAGCTTAACCTCTCTCCTTAAACTTCTCTCTTAGTTTCTCTTAAATCTTTCATTCTTCTAGTGAACCTATGATGCCTACTCAACTTCAAAATTCAGCTCGGCCCACCTCTCGAACCCTTTCCGCAACGGCTCCCTTTTTAAAGTTTGAGAACGTGAGCAAGCTGTATCCCACACCCAAAGGCCCCTACCCTGTCCTACAAAACATCAATCTCGATGTTGAAGCAGGCGAGTTTATCTGCGTGATTGGTCACTCGGGCTGTGGCAAGTCAACCTTGCTCAGCCTGGTCTCCGGATTTCAGCAGCCTTCGGGTGGCACGGTGGAAATGGAGTCTCAGCCGATCGTTGGTCCCGGCCCCGATCGCATGGTGGTGTTTCAAAACTACGCGCTGCTGCCCTGGTGTACGGTGTTCGACAATGTGTATCTGGCGGTGAATACGGTTTTTCCCAAGAAGCCGCAAGCTGAAAAGCGCGCGATTGTTCGCGACCATTTAGCGATGGTGGGCATTTTGGAAGCTGCTGACAAAAAGCCACCCCAAATCTCGGGCGGGATGAAGCAGCGGGTAGCGATCGCCCGTGCCCTAGCCATTCGCCCCGAAGTGTTGATTCTCGACGAACCCTTCGGCGCACTCGATGCCATTACCAAAGAAGAGCTGCAAGAAGAGTTATTGAACATTTGGAACGAGCACCGCTGCAATGTGTTGATGATTACCCATGATATTGATGAGGCGCTGTTTCTGTGCGATCGCCTAGTGATGATGACCAACGGGCCAGGGGCGACGATTGGTGAAGTGTTGACAATTCCATTTGAGCGGCCGCGCGATCGCACTCAAATTATGGAAGATCCGGTTTACTACGAGCTGCGCAACTACATCCTCGACTTTTTGTACAACCGCTACGCCCACGACGATGACGCCTAAGCCAATCAGTGAGATGAATGCACTGAATCATTGTGGGAAAATAAAAATCATCCTCAAGCGTTATCGGCGTTTAGCTATGGCGTTAAAAACGATGGACTGTAATAGCCATAAACAACAAACCTAAAGCATTCAGAAAGGAATAAACAACCTCGCGCAAATCGGGAGACGTAACTACCGTAAAATACTAGAATTCACTCCATTGGATTTGGTTAAATGGTCGGGCCAATAATTCCACCAAGGAAGCACCAGCAGCTGACTGAATGGTTGCTCAACGAAGGGACTGAATCTGGCGCTGGGCATAAGCAGCCTCAGCATCTCTGGTGGCAGGTGGTGTGCTTAACCGGCGTGGATTATTTTTCTACCCTGGGCTATCAGCCGGGGATAGCGGCCCTGGCTGCTGGCGCACTGTCACCGCTGGCAACACTTATTTTGATACTGGTGACGCTCTTTGGCGCGTTGCCTATTTATAAGCAGGTGGCCAAGCTTAGCCACAATGGAGAAGGCTCTCTGGCGATGCTAGAGCGACTGCTACCCGGCTGGCAGGGAAAGTTGTTTATTCTGGCGCTATTAGGATTTGTCTCCACTGACTTTATTATCACCATTACGCTTTCTGCTGCCGACGCGACCACGCACCTAATTCAAAATCCGCTGATGCCGCAGGCGCTGCAAGGGCAAATTGTGCCAATTACGCTGATCTTAATTGCGCTGCTGGGGGCAATTTTTCTCAAAGGGTTCCATGAGGCGATGGGAATCGCGGTGGTGCTAGTGGTGGTTTATCTTTTGCTCAATTTGGTAGTCGTCGGGGTGGGGGCTGTTCAAATATGGCAACAGCCCAGCTTAATTGGTCAGTGGCAGCAGGCGTTAACCACTAGCCATAGCAATCCGCTGGCCGCCATTGGGGTTTCATTGTTGTTGTTTCCCAAGCTGGCGCTGGGACTCTCGGGATTTGAAACGGGGGTGGCGGTGATGCCGCTGATCAAAGGTCATGCTCAAGATGAAGGGGGCAGGCCGCTGGGCCGCATTGCCAACACGCATCGGCTGCTGACGGCTTCGGCGGTGATTATGAGCTTCTTTTTGCTAGTGAGCAGCTTTGAAACGGTACTGCTGATTCCGGCGAAGGCTTTTGAGGCAGGGGGGGCGGCGAACGGTCGGGCGCTAGCTTATATGGCCCATACCTATTTGGGGAGCAGCTTTGGCACGGTGTATGACCTGAGTACGATTGCGATTTTGTGGTTCGCCGGGGCGTCGGCGATGGCGGGGTTGTTGAACATTGTGCCGCGTTACTTGCCGCGCTATGGCATGGCTCCCGATTGGGCGCGGGCGACTCGGCCACTGGTGCTGGTGTTTGGCGCGATCGCTTTCCTCGTCACGCTCCTTTTTCAAGCCAATGTCGAAGCCCAGGGCGGAGCCTACGCCACGGGTGTATTGGTGCTGATGAGTTCAGCGGCCTTTGCCGTTACGCTAGCGGCGCGAAAACGGGGCGAAAAACTCGGAACCCTTGGCTATGGTCTAATTACGCTGATCTTTTTCTACACCACGATTGCCAATATCATTGAGCGGCCCGATGGCATTAAGATTGCGGCCTGCTTTATCGGGTTCATTGTTGTTACTTCAATGATTTCTCGCATAGGGCGCTCTACAGAACTGAGGGTGAATGCTGTAGACCTCGATAGCGCGGCTGAGCAGTTTGTGAAAGAGGTCATCGCAAAATCGGAGACACACGCGCTTGAAATTATTGCCCACCACAAAATAAAAGGCGACTGGCAAGAGTATCAGCTCAAAGCCAAAGAAGTGTGCGAAGACAATCATTTGCCACTGGATACCCCGGTGCTGTTTTTAGAGATAGAAGTCTCGGATGCTTCGACATTTTCAGATACGCTGCGGGTAAGAGGGGTGCAGGTGGGAACCCATCGAATTTTGCGGGCGAAAAGTGCGGCGGTGCCGAATGCGATCGCGGCCACCCTCCTTTATTTGCGAGACACCACCCATCGACTACCCCACATCTACTTCGGCTGGATGGAAGGAAATCCCCTGGAGTTTATGCTGCGCTTTGTGCTTTTTGGCGAGGGCGATATTCCTGTAACCACCCGCGAAGTCTTACGCAAAGCCGAACCCAATCATGAAAGGCGTCCGGGGGTTTATGTCGGTGGCTAGAAGTATTCTCCTTAAGTATTCATCCGCTCAAAAATAGCTGAGGAGGTAGGCGAAAAGCGAGTGAGGTAACTAAAGATCCAGAATTTTATAAAAGAATCCATCATCACAGGGACGGTGGCGATGAAAAGCTTGATGGCGTTGGGTCTATCTGGTAGGCCAAAGTGAATCGCTATAGTTGCCGAAGACTGGGCCGAATACTAGCTGCTTGGCTAACACAGCTACAATAATTGGAACGAACAGCAAAATTGCTAGCCATCGAAGTGCTTGCTTGCTTTGCTGCTGCCATTGACGCAGTTCTTGAACAACTTGCTGCTCGTAACGGGCAGTTTTTTCCTTGTTCATGGAAAAACTGCCCAGTATGCCAGAACGAGCTAAGTCGGCAGCGGCCTGTTCGACCTCCGTTACAGCAGGGTCAGTAAAGTGAGCAGCCGGATCGGTTACAGAAGAGTCAGCAGCGCTGGTTACCTGAGCATTCACCCCATTGCTCGCTCTACCTACTTTCTTTCCAGAAGGCTTTTGAGAGATTGAATCAGGCGGAGAGGAGACATCAGCTTCTGAAAAATTGGTGTGACGGTAAGGTTTGATAACAGATTCGATGAACCTGAGCTTTTCGACTAGCGTATCAGCCCTGACCTCGGCAGCAGCTTCAGCAGCAACAGGCCCTTCCGATACGCTACTAGAAACAGGTAATGCGTCGGCCTCTGTCGAACGATGCCGACCGAGTAAGAAGCTATTGATTTTAAACTGGGTTAGGTTGTTGCGAATAGTGAGGAGCTGGCGATCGCACAAACTCCTTGCATACTCATACACCGTCCTGCCAATCTGAGCCTTATCGGTAATGGGAGAACCTTGGCAATACTGATTTTCGAGTACTCTAATCGATTTTGCCGCGCTGTAGGCATTGTCCAAGACTTTGGTATGTCTACGTTGTAGCCATGTGTTACCCCGCACAAGCATAAGACAGCAACCTCTACTCCCTAAATGATGTGTACCCGTACTGCGATAAACCCTGACTGCACAGGCTTACTTACTTTCGCACTTATCTTCCCGAATTCTTTAACAAGGGCAAAGTCCAAGGAGTCAGACTTCTCGGACTTTTTACGTATGCAGTTTCGAGATGCTTCTTCTACTACGATTGATAGTTACCGTACTAAGCTTCTGTCGCCCTAATTTGATCTTTTCGCGTCATGGTTAAATAGCCAATCAACAACGCAATTGTGGTTAAAAATATGATGCTGGTGCCGGTGGTGCCAAACCCAAGTCCGCCGTTTTTAGTGGGCTGGGAGAGCAGGTCACCAAAGGACGCGCCCAAAGGCCGAGTAAGGATGTAGGCCATCCAGAAGGCAAGGATTTCGTTGAGGCCAGCGTAGAAGTAGGCTGCGGCAATGAGGGCGATCGCTCCGGCAAAGGCGAGGGTTGACTGAAAATAACCCAACCCAGATGCCTCAGCCAAAAAGTCTCCTGCTGCCGTTCCTAATGCAAAGGTGACAAAGATAGCAGCCCAGTAAAAAGTCTCCCGCTTTGCAGTCTGCACAGAGTGCATTGCTAGCGTATGCTCACTGGCATACCAGATAACAAACACGATAGCGAGCAGAACGCTAAAGCCAACCGTCGCACTAATCAAGCTCACACCCAAGTCATCGACCATTAAGTCAGTCACCAAGGTTCCAACGATACTGAGCAGTACAACCACGGCCCAATAGCTAACCGGCACGTAGCGTTTAAGCCTGAACTGGTTCATCAAAGCGACAGCCAGAAAAATACTCATAATCAATGACGTTCCCAACAGACCAAACTTTAGATTGAAGGCTAAAAAGTCTGCACCCGTTTCGCCTACGGTAGTCGCCATCATTTTAATAATCCAAAAGTAGAGTGTTACAGCAGGCACCCTGACCAGCGCCTTTTGAAGATTGTCGGAAGCAGGAGGGGATGAGATGTCTTGCATGGGGTATCTCCTAATAAATTTGATAGAAGCTATATGGTTTGAGAGCTGACTAAAACTTGAGCTAGAGGCTTAAACGATGTTGCTGGTAGCATGTTCTTTGTGACGCTCGGCCACTCGTTTTTTCTCTTCTGCTCGCATTGAAAAGAACAAAACAATAGTCAACAGTGCCAGGGTAATTAGCGAGGCAACGCCTCTAGGAATATTGAGGCCACCTTTATCAACAGATTTGGTCAGGAAGTCGCCAAAGGTCGCTCCGAACGGACGGGTAAAGATAAAGGCAATCCAGAACAGCAAAATCTCGTTAATTTTAGTCGCGTAGTGAAGGGCGATGACCGCGCCGATGACGCTGGCAGTCACCAGAGCGCCCTGAATGTAGCTTAGTCCAGCATTATCTACCAGGAAGTCGCCGAAGGCAGTGCCTAAGCTGTTGGAAAATACAATGGCCGTCCAGTAGGTGGTTTCGGCATCTCGTTTGATGATGGGGTAGACGGTGAGATCGCGATCTCGGTAGTACCAAAAAGTCAGCGTTGCGAGCAGGCAAGTCACCAGAATTAGCGACCCCAATGCGTAGCCCAGTCCGAGAGATCGATCCATTAAGTCTGAGACTTCGGTTCCGGCTGTAGTGGTGGCAACAATAGCCGTCCAATAAAGCACGGCACGGTAGCGATCGGCGCTGATTTGGGCGAATAGTATAATTGCGAGCAATACGAATGTAATGCCAAAGCCCACGTAGTAGCCCCAGTTCAGTCCCTGGGAAATAAAGTCGCCTGCGGTTTCGCCCAAGGTCGTGGCGAATATTTTCATGATCCAAAAGAAAATCGTAACTTCTGCAACCTTGTTCATATTTCTGCCTGAAAGGGGTAGGAGTGAGTATTGAAAGGTGAAATGAGGCTTGAATAGCTTTTCGACTTGTTAGAACAATAGAAAACAATGGTCAAGAACTCGGCAAGGCAAAAATATTGCTCAATACTTTGTGAAAGCCTACAAAATCTCGCTTTTAACGGTCTACGTAAGAAAACCCTTGAGATAGCGCAAGTGCTAGCCCAAGGGTTTAGATTTGGTGTGAGATTTTTTGAGTAGAATGCCTACCGGGATAGCAGACAAATTATTAACGTTCGCTTAGGTGGGACAAGCGTCGGTGATGTAGGCGGGATGTCCGCACATTACCGGCACGCTCGACATCAGCAGGGGCACTTCGGCGGGGGCTATTGCGGCGATCTAGCTCATCGAGTCGTCGCTGCTCTAGGGCTGAAGGACTGCGCTGAGGGCGCTCGACAGCAGCAGGGGCAGCGGGACGCGGACGGTTGAGCGAGCCACCTGGTTCACCAGTACGGTCAAGCTCATCCTGGCGACGTTGCTCTAGAGGAGAAGGGCTACGACGGCCAGATTCAGGATTTTGACTCAGTAGAGACGGTTGAGCGGCTTGGCTTTGTGTGGGCGCAGTGGCAGCTTGGGCGGATTGGGATGCGATGGCGGTAGAAAGCAGGACTGCGGACAAAAGGGAAAGTGCAATATGTTTCATGGAAATTACCTGAGTTAGAAAATAGAGTGTGTGATTGAAAGTGGACTGTAATGGTTGATATCTAGAAGAGAGATTAGTCTGCTAAAGGGGGCTTCAAGATGCAGAGCAGCGAGCCAAGCATCTTGAAAGAGATGCCTTAGTTGCTGGTATTAAGATGATCTAGGCGCATCTGTTGCAAGGGAGAAACCGAAGCAAGGTTGTGAGGATCTAAATCATTTTCAGGTGCGGCCTGCTGACGATTGAGAGAGCCAGGGGTGTTAGCAACCCGGTCTAGGCGGTTGAGACGGGCTTGCTCTAGCGCAGGGATAGGATGTGCCTGCGCGGAAGGCTCTACATCGGTTGGTGTAGTTTGAGCGGGAGTCAAGATATTGGGGCGGATACCAGCTCGATGAGGGTTGTTGTAAGTGGCAGCTTTAGCCATAGGCACAACAGCAACGGAAAGGAGAGCAGCAGAAATCAGGGAAAGCGCAATACGTTTCATAGCATTCACCAAGAGTTAGGATGAAAAAGTGTTTGAGTTTTCAGAAGCCAGTTTGTGTCATCCGTTGTCTACATCGCTAAAAGGCTCGGAGCCAGCGCGTGAGGCGATGTGTGTGATGTCTTTCGCTGGTCTATGTTTTGTATATTAGGGAGAGAGTGTCAGGAACTCGGCAAGGCAGAAAAACTTTTTTAGATTTGTTGTTTTTCAGCAGTAGCCTTATATAAGTGTATCTTTCAAAACTACTGATACATTCACCGATCCACGTTTGATTCGCTCACTCAATGAGGTCGTCAGAAAAATGAATCGCGGTGGCTACTACACGGGCCATCGTATCGTCGCGGCTGATAATACCCGCTACAGTTCTGACCAAATATTTTGTATTGGATAATTGCTAAACGCTGAATCAGCACTCATTAGCACCAAGTTCTGGTTAATTGCTTGGGAGATGATAAGTCGGTCAAATGGATCGGTATGGTAAAAGGGCAGTGTCCGATGAACGTTGAGATCACCGAACAATATCGGCAGGATTTGAATGTTCAGTCGATCCAGGATTCCTTCTAATTCATGGAACTCAATGCCTAGATCGAGCTTGCCTTTGCCAACTTTAATTGTGATTTCCCAAAGACTGGCAACACTGATAAATAGACCGTTCTCAGTTGCTTCTAGCAAATCGGTCATCGTTGGTTTTAGGCTGGGGTTTCCCGCAATATACCAAATCAAAATGTGCGTATCGATGAGCAGGTTCATAGATTATTGATAGTCAGAAAATTCTTCCAGGGGTGCGTCAAAGTCGTCAGCGATCGTGACTTTACCTTTGAGAATTCCGAAACCATTGCGTTTTAGGGGTTCAGGGTGATTTTCAATCTGGGAGGCTGCACTAGCACGGCGGGAAGTCAGATATTCAACATAGTGCAATGCCTCGACTTGGAGCGGTTCAGGGAGCTGCAAGAGGAGTGAATTAATACTTGCGATTGCGTTGGTTTGTGACATGCCGACTGCCTCTTTGTCTACCAATCCCGATTTTAGCCTAGATCGGGTGGTGGCGATCCGTCATGCAGTATCAGACTATTTCAGGAAAACTAGGGTCTGAGATCGCCGATGGCAGTTCCGAAGTCGCCTGTGGCTGGGCTACTGTAGAAACAGAGGTGGTATCAAGAGCGGTAGGCTTTATGCCGTCGAAGCTGACGGCGAAAGAACAACCACAGACCCGTCGCTTCTACCACCGTTACCGCAGCGTATAGCCCCATAATCAGGCTGGTGTAGTGCAGCGACTGCGCGTTTTGCTTCAGCAGCTTCACAATCAGCGTTTCAACTACGGCTAGCTTGCCTTCAAACAGGTAGCTTTCGGAGAAGTTCGTAAGCGCACTGGTATTGTCGGGGGCAACCCATAGGGCGATGCTGGCGATCGCTAGCACAACGGCAAAAACCGATTTGTAGCCCACAATAATGAGCAGTCCAAGCGGGCGCTTATGTTTCATAATCAGGCAGTTAATCAATCAGCTAAACAGGGGGCTTCAATAGAGAGGCTATCGTACTTTGAGAGCGGGCATTTTCTGCATAGCTCGCATTTATCTTAAAGTTGTCCTCACGGTTCTTATCTTCCTAAACAAAAAAGTTCTCAAAGCCGCGCACTTAGTGCTGATGCTGACAATGGCGTCAGGGGCCAGTTGAAACTGACCGTCTAGCGTTCCTAGCTAACCGTTCGTATCAAACAGATAAGCAATGATATTTCCCTTGCGAGGGCCTATGAGATAATCGTCAAAAGGTCAAGAACTCGTCAGGTGCTGAAAGTTTTTATGGAGAGTCTATTGTGGCGAGCCTACCGGTAGATTGATGGTAAAACAGCTTCCGCTTCCTGGCGTACTGATAACCGCAATGCGACCGCGATGGCTTTGAACAATTGCCTGGGTAATCGAAAGGCCCAGCCCAGAACCACCATCGTTATAATTACGCGCCCGATCTGCTCGCCAAAAGCGCTCAAATATTTTATCCAGGTTTTCCTTGGCAACGCCTACGCCCGTATCTCTCACAATGACCTGAATTTGATCGTTAATCCGCCTTGCCTTAATATGGATGGCTCCGCCCGGTGGTGTATAGCGAATCGCGTTTTGAATCAGATTGGTAAATGCCCTCATCAGATTAGCCGAGTCGCCTTTCAGCGTTAGCTCAGGTTCCAAGTCAGTCGTAAGCGTAATATTTTTCTCCTTAGCCTGGGTGTGATAGAGCTGCACTAAGTTCTTTAACAAATCCACCAAGTCCAACGACGCAAACTGTATCGGCGAGACTCGATCGGTTCGCGCTAGCAGCAGCAAATCTTCCGTCAGGCTTCTCATTTGTTCAGAAGCACTCAGCATCGCCTCCATCGCCTCCCGGTCGTCGTCCCTCATACCTTCGGGATACTTCAGCGAGACCTCGGCATTGCTCGAAATCGCCATTAGCGGGCTGCGCAGCTCGTGAGAGGCATCAGCGGTGAACTGCTTTAGTCGCGCAAAGCTTTCCTCAATCGGCTGCATCGCCTGTCGGTTGAGCCAAAAAATGCCTGCACTGCTCAGCACCGCCGCAACAATCACCCCGACACCAAGACCCATATCTAGCAGGAATATTGTTTCTTCAAAATCATCCATCTGCTCATTGACTCTGACATAGCCGATCTGTTCTCTAGTGAGTTCTCCTCTAATCGGCATCGTAACGGAGTGAATATGGTTTTCGCCCTTACGATCGAAGTCATTGATTGTACTGGTATCCAGCGGTTCGTCTGGGAAAGCCTCGCCCATTCTTTCGACTAAGTTCCCTTGCATGTCGAACCATTCAAAAGACTGCTCCTGATCCAGAAGCGTTTGTGCCAGAAACTCGTCTTCTACTTTCAAGTTTCCATTGTCATCTAGCTCAGCTTCGGCGACGATGCCCTGCCCCCCGGCAATGAGCTTCTCGGTGGTTTGTTGCTTCAGATTTTGGACGAATACGAACCGGACTGCGATCGCAAACCCGCTCAGCACTAATGCAAACACCAGCAAGTTATTTAGCACTAAGCGCGTACGAATCTTTTGAAACATAGAGAGGAGGGGTTGAAAATCAAGTTTCTAGATCAACTTTCCAAAAGCATCAGCCGATAGCCCATGCCATAAACCGTTTCAATAAAGTCTTTAGGACTGCCCGCAGCCTTCAGCTTACTGCGCAAATTCGTCAGATGCGTTTTAATCGTGCCTTCGCCCGACTCCTGGTCAAACTCCCAGAGATGGTCGAGTAGCACTGACCGACTCAGCACCTGCCCTGGATGACGCATAAAGTATTCCAACAGCAGGTACTCCTTAGGTGTCAGCGAGAGGGTTCCTTTTTTATAAATCACCTTTTGACTAGCTGGGTCTAACGTTAACTCACCGTGCTGCAAAGTAGGTGGCGTCAGCTCTCGGCTACGACGCTGAAGGGCGCGGATGCGAGCAGATAGCTCCTCTAGCTGGAAAGGCTTCACCAAGTAGTCATCAGCCCCAGCATCTAAGCCGATCACCTTATCGCTCGTCGTGTCTCGAGCTGTCAGCATCAAAATAATGGCCTGACACTGAGCGGAGCGCAGCTTCTTGCATAGGCCAATACCGTCCATCTTTGGTAACATCAAATCCAGCAATATCAGGTCGTAGTTAGCTGCCTGAGCATAGTTCCAGCCCGCCATACCATCTTCGGCAATGTCAACGCTGTGATGCTGATATCGCAGGTCTTTGGCAAGTGGTGCAGCAATTCGAGCGTCGTCTTCGACAATGAGAATTTTCATGATCCGGTTAGTGAGGGCTGGTGGTGAGGTTACAAAGCTCACATCGCCTATCAGACTACGGAGCAGCAGTCACAACAGGCAATAGCTGAAGCATAGTCTGAAAACGTCAAGATCTCGACAAGATGTACGATCTGCTCTCTTCTGTTTTTAGTCATGAAATCTTGCCAACTTCTTGACTATCTCTATTTATGCTAAGGCAGCTAATCCGAGAAGCAACAAAAAAGCCATTCGGAAAAGCAGCCTGCTTTACGCAGCGTTGTTCAAACTAACTTTTCACTATCCCTAATCGAGAGCTTTATGGCTCTACAAGGAGTTTTCTATGTTTGGTCGTCATCAAATGCTCGCAGTGGCTGTTGCGGGCACGCTCAGCTTGTTCACTTTAGTGAGTTGTAGCAGCAACTCAAGGCCAACGGTAACACTACCTGCGGAGGTTACACCGACTGCAACAGCATCCGACACCACTGCTATGCCTGCTAGTCAGGCAGTGTCTACTGGAGAACTCAGCGCGATGTCTGTGCAGGTCGCTGAAACAAAAGCCGCCGTTGAAGCTGGAAACTTTGACACAGCGAAAATCGCTTCTAGCAAAATTGAAGACGCCTGGAAGCAGGTAGAGGACGGTATCAAGGAAAAAGACAAAACAGCCTATGACACGATTGAAACCCATTTGGATGCGACCAATCGCAGCCTGAAGGGATCGAGTCCTGATGCTAAGGCCGTTTTGGGTCATCTTACCGAGCTAGAAGCCGCAATTACTAGCGTTCCGCAGTAGCTTCGTCGCCACCTGTAAAACCTCACATCAGCCTCTCACATCAATCGCAGTTAGGAGCCTTCCCCATGAGTCGTCTATTCCGCAAATACCATCGCTGGCTAGCGCTGATTGTTCTACTTCCGCTGACCTTAACGGTCATCACCGGAATGCTCGCCACCATCAGTCAGGAATGGCCGATTAACATTGGTTTGGCTTCTAACTTTCTGCTGAAACTACACACCGGAGAAATCTTCGGACTCCAAGCGATATACCCAATCTTTAACGGCATCGGCGTAATTGGGCTGTTAGTCACTGGTGCTTCTATGCTAGGACTCTTTGGCAGAAAAAAAGTCAAGTCGTAGTGCAGGTAAAAGAGAGAAGACGTAACAGTCTAGAGCTGAGCGATGAAATCCGAGATTGCTTGATTCACAGTCTCGGGATACTCTGCCATCATCAGATGCCCGGCCTCTGGCAGATGCAGATGCTTTCCTTGCGGAAACAGCGCCGCCAAATTCTCTCCCATCTTCTGGCTAAACATAGAATCTTGCCCGCCGCTAATCACTAGCACCGGAATGTTTAACCGCTGAGGACGGCGACGGGTAAAAAAGTTGTAGCCCCAGAATATTTTTAGCGCTTCATAGGGTTCTGCTTCTGTGGGCACCGGGCTTTCTGTTAGGAATTGTTCAATTGTTGGATTGTTGTGCTGAGAAGAGAGAGCTTTTGTGGTCTTCTGTAGCCAGTCCCAGTGGAATAGGTGCCTCCCACCCCATTCCAACGCCTTCATCAGCGGTATTTCCCACCAGGGCGCTAAGTCGTGGGTGCCTCCGGCCACTAGCACCAGCCCTTTTACCGGGTGGCGCTGTGAGTATTCCAGCCCAATTGGGACACCATAGCTATGGCAGCACAGTACGGGTGAGGCGATGCGAAACCGCTTCAGCAATCGCTCCAAATCGCGTCGATGGCGACCGATAGAATAGCGATTGTAAGCCGAAGATTCGCCGTGACCGGCTAGGTCATAATTCAGCGCTTCCCAGCCCCGGCTTTGGGCAAATTCGTACTGCACACGCCAGTTGTAGCGGTTGCCTAAGCCTCCGTGCAAAAACACCAGGGCAGGCGAGGTTCCAGGCATATGAGATACCGATAGAGTCACTCCCCGACGTAGCCGAACAGCCTGACTTGCAAGATCGGGTGGTGCTGATTCTGGGATGGCTTCTGGGATAGCTTCTGAAGTCATGGGGTTGTTCTCCCAATAGATTCAAGGTAAGGGGATAGGAGAAATTGTGTCAGTCATAGTCTGTTCTGGTCGCTCTGGCGGTGGGGGCGGCGTGAGTAAACTCTTGATCGCGCTGGCAATGGGCACGGCTAAAACTAAGCCCAGAAATCCTAAAACTTTAGCGCCAATGAGCAAAGACACTAATATCCACACGGGATTTAGGCCAATAAAGTTACCGATGAGTGAAGGTGCGATCGCCTGTTCAATCACCTGATCAATCACTGCTGCCACTACCAGCACCCGCAGCCCTAACCAAACGCTTTTTAGCGCCGTCACACAGCTCACCAGCACAATAGCCAGCCCTGCCCCAAACGGCACCAGCCCCATCACACCCACAGCCAATCCAAACAACAATCCAAAGGGGACTTGAATAATCAAGAATGCAACGGTCATCGTCAGGCCCAGCATCAGCGATACCGCCGCCTGACTCACAAAGTAATTGTGAAAGCTGTTCGTCAGCGCAGGCTGGAGCCGCCGACCAAAGGTAACCGGCAACCAGCGAAACAAGCCTCGCCAAATCTCTTCACCATCCGACAACAGGTAAATTGTGAGTACTAGCGCCAGGAACACGTCTAATACATTGGCGATCGCACCCGTCAGTAAGGCCAGAACAAGCCCGCTCACAGACTCAGCCTGATTTCCCAAATAGCCTTCCACCCGAGCAAGTAGCGCCGGAATATTGACTGGGATGTTTCGCTGCGTGGCCCAGGTCTGAATCCCGTCTAAATGCTGTGAACTAGAGGATATCCAGTCGGGCAGGCGCTGCGAAAGCTGATCGACCTGCTCGAACAGCAGCGGAAATAAAGTAAGTCCTGCAATGCCAAGGCCAACAGCCCCAATGAGTAAAACCACGCCGACCGCTCCACCCCGAGAAAGGCGGAATTGCTGAAACCAGGCTACCGGGTAATCGAGGATGAAGGCAACGAGCGTCGCTGCGATCGCTACCGTAAAAATGGATTGAAAATATTCAAACAGTTTCAGCGCCGCCCAGCCATTGAGAATTACCAGTGGCAAAACGAGGCTCCAGAGTAACCATCGAGGTAGCTGACGAAAACTCATGACTTTAGCCCAACGCCTGGTTGTAGTTTACTTGGATGGTGAGTCCTACTTCTCTAATCTTTATGAATAGTCAAAATACACTCAATTCCTCGCCAACGACAGCACCCATACATGTTACGCCTGAAGAATATCAGCTTTTGCAGCAGCTTAGGGAGCGCAGCCCCGCTCAAAATCCACCCAAAAGCAGGCCCTCTTCTGGCCAGCGAATTGCGGATAAAGTGGCCGCAACGATGGGTTCCTGGCGATTTATCATCATCCAATCCGTCCTTCTGTCACTGTGGGTCAGCCTCAATGTCGTGGCCCTCATCAAGCACTGGGACCCTTACCCATTCATCTTATTGAACCTGATGCTGTCATTCCAGGCAGCTTACTCGGCCCCCATCATCATGATGAGCCAAAACCGGCAGTCTGATATTGATCGCAAAGATGCCAAACACGACTATGAAGTGAACTTAAAGGCCGAGTTAGAGATTGAACTACTGCATGACAAAATGAATACACTGCGGGATTCCGACATCCCAGCACTGGTCAAGGCTCTACAATCACAAAAGCAGCAGCTCGACCGTTTAGAAGCACTCATGAAAGGACAACGTTCTTAGCCCGTTTTCAGAAAGTCTAAATAAGGAAGCATCATGAATCGTCGAACTCGGCTAAGCGTTTGGAGCGCTGCTCTCTTCACCGCTGGCGTGGGCCTCGTCAACTTAGTGTCGGCAGTCGCGCCAGGTCTACCCAATCGCATCGACTGGCTAAAAGACATTTTCCCGTTTGAAGTTCGAGCAGGCGGACACCTCTTTTCAGCCATCACAGGCTTTTTGCTACTGACGCTGGCGGCAAATCTGCTGCGGCGCAAACGTGTTGCCTGGGTGATGGTCGTCTGCCTATTAGTCGTTTCTATCGTCAGCAACTTAGTAAAAGGATTCGACTACGAAGAGGGACTGCTCTCAGCGGTGTTACTTGGTCAGCTCCTGCTAATGCGCAAAGTCTACACCGCTCAGTCAGATAGGCCGTCGATTATTCAAGGCATTCGGGTACTCATCGGCGCACTCCTGTTTACTTTGGCCTATGGCACCCTGGGCTTTTTTCTCTTAAATAAGCATTATTCAACCGTATTTAGTCTGCCATCGGCGCTGATGCAAACCCTGGCTATGTTCTTCACGGCTGATAATGCGGGGCTGGTGTCTACCCATCGCTTCGGTCGATTCTTTGCCGATTCTATTTACATCGTGGGGGCGACGACCCTGCTCTATGCCTTCTGGATGCTGCTACGCCCGGTGATTTTTCGAGCAGGTGCGCCGGAGGAAGAGCAGCAGCGGGCAAAGGCCATTGTTGAACAGTACGGACATTCTTCTTTAGCCAGATTTACGCTGTTAGACGATAAGTCCTACTATTTCAGTCCATCTGGGCAAACGGTGATTGCTTATGTGCCAAAGGGGAGAGGGGCGATCGCACTGGGCGACCCCATCGGCCCTACCGAAGACCGCACAGAGGCCATCTTTGGCTTTCAGCAGTTCTGCGCAAAAAACGACTGGTATCCCGCCTTCTATCAAACACTAAAAGACGACTTAGACCTCTACAAAAGCCAGGGCTTCCAAACCCTCAAAATTGGCGAAGAAGCCGTTGTTGATTTGGGCAAGTTCACCCTGGAGGGTAAAGCCGGAAAGAACCTGCGCACCTCAATGAACAAGTTTACAAAGCTGGGCTACCGGGTAGAGTTCTATCCACCGCCGATTGCTAAGTCTCTTTTACAAGAGCTGCGGGCCATTAGCGATCAGTGGTTAGCGCAGATGGAAGGCGCTGAAAAAAAGTTCTCTTTAGGCTGGTTTGATGACGACTATTTACGAGAATGTGAGATTGCCGTCGTCCATGACAAAGCAGGCAACCCAGTAGCCTTTGCCAATATTATTCCAGAGTATCAAAATCCAGAAGCCACCATTGACCTAATGCGCCATCAGACCGAGATTGAACGCGGCACGATGGACTATCTGTTCGTCTCGATGTTTCAGCACTTTAAGGCGCTCGGGTACAGGGGATTTAACCTCGGGTTAGCTGCGCTATCCGGTGTCGGTGCCGCGCCAGAATCGACCCGAATGGAAAAGGGGATGCACTACCTGTACGAGCATCTCAACCAGTTTTACAACTTTCAAGGACTTCGCGCATACAAAGACAAGTTTCATCCCGAGTGGGAGCCACGCTACATTGTGTATCCTACAATTGCGTCACTGCCGGATGTGGCGGTGGGCCTAGTTCGCGCAGACTCAGACGATCAGCTCGGGGATTATTTCGGCACACAGTTTCTCAGTACGGCCTTCGCGAGCGGGTTTAAGCAAGTCTCAAAGTATATTCCGGTGGTGGTAAGTCTGTTGTTGTTTGGGCTTTCGGTGTGGGCGATCGCGCAAGAACTAAACAAATACAAACCCGGCCAAATCCTCACTAGCTTACAAGGCATTCCCGCACAGGCAATCCTCTTCGCTCTGGCACTCACCGCATTGAACTATGTGTTTCTCACGGGCTACGATGCTCTGGCAACCCGCTATGTGCAGCAGCCGCTTGCTTATTCAAAGGTCGCATTAGTGTCAGGTATTAGCTACGCGATTAGTAACAGTATTGGGCTATCGCTGCTCAGCGGCAGCGCCATTCGCTATCGCTTTTATAAAGCCTGGGGCTTCTCCGCTGGAAAAATCGCGCAAGTTATTACATTCTGCAATCTCAGCTTTTGGATTGGCCTATTCACTGTGGGTGGACTCACCTTTTCGATTGAGCCGCTTACTGTGCCCAAGCAGTTACGGTTACCGTTTGAATCGATTCATCCGGTGGGCTATGCGTTTTTGATTGCGATCGCCGCCTACATTATTTGGAGTGCCATCGGACGGCAGGCGCTACGCATCAAGCAGTGGAGCCTACCTCATCTCCCTCTACCGCTAACCCTGGGTCAAGTTGTGGTTACTTCCTGCGATTGGATACTTGCCGCCGCTGTTCTATACGTGCTGCTACCGCCAACTGCCTCGCTCTCCTTCTGGGGCTTCTTCGGTATTTTCCTACTAGCGCAGCTCACTGGCATTATCAGCAATGTCCCCGGCGGACTCGGCATCTTTGAAACCGTGCTCATACTCCTCCTTTCACCTCCGGTTGCTTCTGATAAGCTGCTAGGCGCACTGCTTGCATATCGGGCCGTCTATTACTTTTTGCCATTGCTCATTGGTATTTTTGTTTTCGCTATGCATGAGTTGAAGCAGCGCGATCGCCATCAACCATTAGCACAAAATTAGCTTTGTACAACCTGCTGCATAGGCGTCTTCTTTCGACCAACAAGTTTTGCGATGGAAGCCCCTATTTATCTACTAAGCGTTACAATGATGGATCAGTCACACTAAATATTGTGGAAAGTCACCAATATTACAAAAACCATAGAAAGAGAGATTTTTCAATTCCTTGTCTCGCATGAAATAAGTTACAGACATTTCGGCGCGGGCATTTCGGTACAATCATTAACAACCAGGAATATATATCGTGGCTAAGTCTATTCTCTACAGCGATAAGGCCCGTCGTGCTTTGGAAAAAGGCATTAATACTTTGTCAGAAGTCGTGGGTGTCACCTTGGGGCCATTGGGCCGAAATGTTGTTCTAGGAACAGATTTTGGTGTCCCTCAAATCATTAACGACGGTATCACCATTGCCAAATCCATTGAGTTAGCAGATCATATCGAAAATACAGGCGTATCTTTGATTCGGCAGGCAGCAGCAAAAACCAATGACGCGGCGGGCGACGGCACTACCACTGCCATTGTGCTAGCTAGTGCCATTGTCAAAGCGGGATTGAGAAACGTGGCCGCAGGCGCAAATGCGATCGCAATTAGAGACGGCATTGAAAAAGCCACGCGATTTGTAGTGGAACAAATTGCAGTCCATGCTCGCCCGGTTAAAGACGACAAGGCGATCGCTCAAGTTGGCACCATCTCTGCCGGGAATGATTCAACCATTGGTGAAATGATTGCCACGGCTATGGCAAAAGTAGGGCGCGAGGGCGTTCTCACCTTAGAGGAAGGCAAATCTATGATGACTGAGCTAGAAGTCACCGAAGGAATGCGCTTTGACCAAGGCTATATCTCGTCTTACTTCATGACAAATACAGAACGGATGGAAACGTTGCTAGAAGAGCCTTACATCCTATTAGTCGATGGTAAAGTCAATGCCATTCAAGACTTAGTTCCTCTCCTAGAAGCCGTTTCAGCAGCAGGCAAGCCGTTGCTGATTATTGCTGAAGAGGTCGGCAAAGACGTCTTAGCCACGCTGGTACTCAATCAGCTACGGGGGACATTGAGGGTAGCTGCGGTTAAAGCACCGGGGTTTGGGGGTGGTCGCAAGGCCATACTGCAAGACATTGCCGCCCTCGTCGAAGGACAGGTGATCAGCGAAGAAACGGGACTCACCCTAGATGCTGTAACCCTAGAAATGCTGGGGCAGGCCCGTCGTATTACCCTAACTCAGGCAAATACTACAATCGTGGCAGAGGGCAATGGACAGTTTGTAAAAGCCCGTTGCCAACAGCTTCGACGAGAACTTGAGGACGCTGACGCTGACTATGAAAAAGAGTCATTACAAAATCGGCTAGCAAAGCTCTCCGGCGGCGTAGCGGTTATTAAGGTCGGCGCGGCCACCGAAACCGAGATGAAAGATCGAAAATATAAGCTAGAAGATGCTATCAATGCCACTAAAGCTGCCGTGGAAGAAGGCATTGTCCCTGGCGGCGGTGCAACCTTAGCCCACCTTGCCCCGCAGCTAGAAACCTGGGCCAAAGCGCAGCTTAATGAAGAAGAACTGACCGGAGCCTTAATTGTTGCCCGTGCGCTCAGTGCCCCGCTTCAACGCATTGCAGACAATGCAGGACAAAACGGAGCCATCATCGTCGAAAAGATTAAAGACCACGAATTTAATGTTGGCTACGATGCCCTCGCCAACAAATTTGTAAACATGTTCGAGGCTGGCATCGTAGATCCAGCAAAAGTCACTCGCAGCGCCCTCCAAAACGCATCTTCCATTGCCGCAATTACCCTAACTACAGAGTGCATTGTGGCAGAAACCTCTAACTCAAAGAAGAGCGTTTCCGCTAGTACAGGAGATGCCCAATTTGATTATTGATATTACAGACAGATGCCTTGGTCGAGCAAATACGTATCGCAGCAGCCTTCAACGCCGACTCATTCTCAGCACAAACCTCAACATCGTTATCACGGCAGCGATCGCGAACCAGACAACTCTGTGTACCATTCTACGATGGCCACTTTGCTGGCGGGTCAGGTCATGCATCGGCTGTTGCGAGGCCGCTGGGGGCAGCGTCACATCATGAACCAGTTGGTGTATGCAGGGCCGCGCTGTCTAGGGCCAGTGGTGGTGACTAATGTTTGTGCAGGCATTATTTTCGCCGTCCAAACAGCGCGCGAGCTAGCTCGTTTTGGAGCAATAGGTTCTTTAGGCAGCGCGTTTGCAGCGGTCTATTGCCGCGAGCTGGCTCCGATTCTGACGGCAGGCGTATTTGCCTGTCAGGTCGGGTCAGCCTTTGCCGCAGAAATTGCTTCGATGAAGCTAACGCAACAAATAGACGCCCTTAAGATGCTGGGCACAGATCCCATCGACTATCTCGTCATGCCTCGGGTGCTGGCCTGTGCCATTATGCTGCCTGTCCTTACAGTCCTAGCGTTGTTTTGTGGGGTTATCAGCGGTGGAATAATTGCCACCCAAACCTATGATTTATCAATGGTCGCCTTTTTAGGCGGCGTCCACGACTCTCTCGCAGTGTCAGATATAGTGCTTGTAATCGAAAAGGCATCGCTATTTGGTTTGGTCATTGCAGTGGCTAGCTGTAGCCGAGGCTTGACAGCAGCTTTTCATGGTAAAGGAGTTGGGCAATCAGCAACTGCGGCAGTCGTGACATCTTGGATAGCACTTTTTCTAATTGACCTAGTGATCTCTCTTACTTTGCACTAATTTGCTCCCTGACCATTAGGAGGCCGCGATAGTAGCCGTAGCTGGGATAAGGGCTTCGTCAAAAGTCCTGCCGTTTGTTCCAATCGCTTTCACAACAATCCGATCGTCATAGACATTGAAGGTTGAAAATCCTAGTCGCGATTTGGCATAATCAGTCCATTCAGACTCATCAACCTCACGAACACTCCGCCCGCCATTACCCGCATTGATGTACATTGTTCCATCAATCGGCTGCGTCCGTTCATAGCTGTGTTCGTGGCCGTTGATGTAGAGATGTACTCCATACTCTTTGAATAAAGGAGAGAGGGATGCAGCCAGCTCGGGGTCTGTTCCGTGGCGTCCAGAAGAATAGATGGGATGGTGCGCAAAGACTATTTTCCACTGAGCTGGCGATCGCTTAAGTTCTGTCTTTAACCACTGATGCTGCGCCGACCACAGTGCTTCTCGGTCTTGATCGCTATCGAGATAAAACTGGTTCGTGTCCAAGGCAAAAAACTGAGTAGACCCCTTGGTAAAGGTATAGTACCGACCCAGCATGTTGTATCCAGGATAGGCAATCTGATCCTCGCCCTGACGAGTACGGAAGTCGTGGTTGCCCAAGACCGCATGGAACGTCACCTCCCTTTGCAGCAGCTCAGCATAGGGCTGCTCAAAGACTTCTGCGATTTTGCTCATCTCGCCATCTTCGTAGATATTATCTCCTAATAACAAAACGGTCTGAAAAGGGTCAGCGCACCAGTGGGCAGACATCGCGCCTGCTACTCGCCTTTGACCCTTTCCATCCGTGCCCACATCACCTGCTGTCGCAAAGCGAAAAGGTGCATCACTCACCGCTGATGATGGATTTGAGCAGGCTGTATCTTTAAGAGGTGAAAGACTAAGAAGAGGGGGGGCATACCGGCTGGCAGCTGCGGTTGCAATGCCACCAACGCCCAGTGCAACAAAGGCTCTGCGCTTCAAAATTAACCTGAGATAAAACGATCTTGCTTATGCTACAGGCCAATCGTCAAGAACTCGGTAAGACGCTGCGGCAGCTTGGAGATAGCACAAAGCGATGATGATATATCGTCTAGTCGTAAACAATCCATACCTTTCCGAGTTCTTGACCTTTTAAGACTAGAGTAGTCGCTGTCAATACAATCAGCGCTATGAAAAATAATCAGCTTCTATATGGACTGCTAATAGTTACGCTGATTGCACTACTCTTTAATCTCAATAGCTGGGGCGTTCTCGAAGCCAGCGAAGCCCGGTATGCTGAAATCAGCCGCGAGATGTTTCGATCGGGCGATTTACTACACCCTACGCTGCTCAACATTTATCACTATCACAAGCCACCAGTCACCTTTTGGCTGACGGGTCTGAGCTTTCAGCTATTTGGGGTTAACGCCTTTAGCGCCCGTTTTTTCTTACAGCTATCGCTAGTGGCACAGGGCGGTCTGATCTATACTTATTAGCCAGCGCCTATTTGCAGCTTCAGAAACCTCACCAGAAAGATTGCAGACCCGATCGCTGCTAGCAGCCATCATTTATCTCTCGTTTCCATTGAGCTTTATAGGCGCTCGCAATCTTACCACTGACAGCTTTCTAACAACTTTTGTGCTGTTGGCGATCTATTAACGGCAAGTGGGCCTCGCAAGGCGAGTGCGTCGATGAGCGAAACATTCTGCCCCCGTCGTTGAGGCCGATCACCAATAGCCCACCCGAGCTTGTTGTACCCGTGGTGTATCTTTCTCGGTGGCGTGCAGCGTTTTCTTTTTCCGGGTCAGATCTAATTGTTGTAGAACACGTCCCATCGTAGAACGACTAATCGTGACCGTTGTTTTTTCCTTGAGTTGCTCACAGAGTTCTGCTA
>JBAUIB010000055.1:0-3515 GCA_049680585.1 Phormidesmis sp. | reverse complement strand
AGAGATTATGGCTCAAGAGCAGGAGCCAGGACTCGGCAATGGCGGCTTAGGCAGGCTTGCGGCCTGCTATCTAGACTCAATGGCGACGCTACAGATTCCCTCATTGGGTTACGGCATTCGCTATGAGTTTGGCATTTTCAAGCAGGAGCTGCACGACGGCTGGCAGGTCGAAAAAACCGATAAGTGGCTAGCAGACGGAAATCCCTGGGAAATTGCGCGGCCGCAGTGGGCAACTGAAGTGAAGCTAGGCGGCCATACCAAAGCCTATACCGATATTCAGGGCAACTATCGAGTGGAGTGGGTGAGCGATCGCGTCGTTAGAGGCGTCCCCTACGATACGCCAATACTGGGCTATCAGGTCAATACTGCCAACACGCTGCGTCTGTGGAAAGCAGAATCACCCGACGCGTTTGACTTCGATGCTTTCAACCAGGGCGACTACTACGGCGCGGTCAACTCGAAGATTGTTTCTGAAAATATCTCTAAAGTGCTCTACCCCAACGATGAGCATTTAGAAGGTAAGCAGCTTCGCCTAGAGCAGCAGTATTTCTTCGTTTCTTGCTCACTGCAAGATATGATTCGCATTCAATTGCGAGATGACATCCCGATTGAGAAATTCCCTGAGAAATATACGGTGCAGCTAAATGATACGCACCCGGCGATCGCGGTTGCCGAACTGATGCGTCTACTGATAGACGACCACCAAATGGCGTGGGACGCTGCTTGGGAGATCACCCAAAAGTCTCTCGCCTACACCAACCACACCCTCTTACCCGAAGCCCTAGAGCGCTGGCCGATTGATCTATTTGGTTCGCTGCTGCCGCGCCATTTAGAAATCATTTTTGAAATCAACCGCCTTTTCTTAGAATCCGTGCGAGTGAAGTTTGGTCAGGACAATGCTCGTTTGGCACGGATGTCGATTATTGACGAAACGGGCGGTCGCTATGTGCGCATGGCCAACCTTGCCTGCGTCGGTAGTCATGCGATTAACGGCGTGGCGGCGCTACACACCGAGCTACTCAAGCAAACCGTCCTCAACGACTTCTACGAACTCTTCCCTGAAAAATTCATCAACGAAACCAACGGTGTCACCCCTCGCCGCTGGATGGTACTCAGCAATCCTAAGCTCACCCGCCTGATCAACCAGCGCATTGGCACCGAGTGGCCTACCCATCTCGATCAGCTCAAAAAGCTCGAATCCTTTGCTGACGATCCGGGATTCCGCACTGAGTGGCGGCAGATCAAGCAGGCCAACAAAGAAGCAATGGCTGTGCGTATTGAGCGAGCAACGGGCGTGAAGGTGAATCCCACCTCTATGTTTGACGTGCAGATCAAGCGGATGCACGAATACAAGCGGCAGCAGATGAATGCGCTGCACATTATCTCGCTGTACAACAAGCTCAAGCAAAACCCTGACATGAACATCGTGCCGCGCACCTTTATCTTTGCGGGCAAGGCGGCTCCTGGCTACTTCATGGCTAAGCTGATCATCAAGCTAATTACCTCCGTTGGCCGCGTCGTCAACCGTGACCCGGATATTCGCGATCAGCTCAAGGTTATCTTTTATCCTAACTACAATGTCACCAACGCTCAGCCCATTTACCCAGCTTCGGATCTCTCAGAGCAAATTTCTACCGCAGGTTTTGAGGCTTCCGGTACCGGCAACATGAAGTTTGCACTCAACGGGGCGCTGACGATTGGGACACTGGACGGTGCGAACGTCGAGATTCGTGAAGAAGTCGGCGGGGACAACTTCTTCTTGTTTGGTCTGAAGGCTCACGAAGTCTCTGAGCTGAAGGCATCAGGCTATGTGCCGCGTCAGTACTATGAGCAAAATGCAGACCTCAAGGCTGTGATTGATTTGATTAGCTCGGGCGTGTTCTCCAGCGGCGATACCGAGCTGTTTAAGCCGCTGATCGACAACTTGCTTTATCAGGATCGCTTTATGGTGCTAGCCGACTATCAGTCGTATGTGGACTGTCAGGTGAAAGTTAGCGAAGCCTATAAGAATCAGGATGAGTGGGTGCGCATGTCGATTTTGAATTCGGCGCGGATGGGTAAATTTTCCTCGGACCGCTCTATTCAAGAATACTGCGATCAAATTTGGAATATCAAGCCCGTTTCGGTAGAGCTAGAGGAGTATGCTAATACGCTGTCGGTGATGACGGATAAAGATACGCGCTTGGTTTAGAGAATGAAGCGGTAGCCATCGCCCTTGTTTGGGGTGATAACAACGTCAGCTCAAGCTAAGACCCGCAAAAAAAGAGGGCAGGTACGCTAAATAATACTCGCTTGCTATTGTGAGTATTGTTTAGCGTACAAAGTAATGCCTGGAAACATCGGATGTTGCCAGTGTTACGTAGTGCTCACCCGCTTAGTCAAAATCGCCATCACCTCATGGGGCCTGCCGGTCGAAATCGGCTGACTCCAATCATTTGGCTCGGCGTAGCCGCGCTTGTGCAACAGCTTGATCGTAGAATCTACCGCTTGCGGTGTGCCAAACAACAGATGGCGAACGTTTCCCGGTGGGGGCGGTTGATGAGCGCCTGAGTCAGTAGGAAAATAAGGCGGGGTATCAGCAGCAGCAGTGGACGCGGATGCGCCCGTGGGGGAGGGTGTAAACATGAGATCTGGTTCTCCGAAGGACAAGTGTGGGGAGGAAACCAGAACCCAAAATCCTTAGCTACGCCGCAAATTGTATGGCAAATCGGGGTAGCTAAGGTACAGTAACCTCAGCCGTCCAGACTGCTGTCTCAGTTGGGCGGTCAGCCGTCGGTATGGTGCTGGTTACACCTGCCGATGGCGCTAAGTCAATTGAGTTCTGAAGAAACGACTATGATAGGCATCACAGCCTTAGCTATTGAAGATAGGCTGATTTTTGCGCTGAGTCAAGGGCTAGAAGATAGGCTTCGCATCTCTGGCAATAATCTCGCTGCTCATACAGCCAAGCTATTAGCTCATTGTAAGCTCCACTGACGAGTCATAATAGTGCTGAGTCATTTCGTACGGGTTGACGCAATGCAAGCCCTAAAGGGAAAATACAACCTGCCAGAGCCAGAGACTTCGTAAAATCTGAGCAGCGGATACTGACGCCAGAACAACTGATTTGAACGGTAGCTGCCGAAAGTGAAGGACTGTGAGATCACCCTACAGTCTTTACCCGTACAGCCAGTCCACCAATTCCCCAACCGTTAGCCGAAACTCTATCGCAAATGCTGGTACAGGCAGCTGCACTTCAGCTCCTCGTAAAGCACCGTCCGCAAATCAGGGTGGAAGCGGCTAATTTGGTGCAGGAAAAGGAGAAAGGTGAAGCGCGGGCGGCGACGTAGAAGCGAGATGTGGCGCTGGATGAATTGCAAGGTTGGCTGAGTGATTATTTGGCGGTGGCTAAAGAAAGTGGCGCTGGAGGATTCGCAGTTGTTGGAGGGGTTAGGGGTGTTGCAGCGATCACAATAGTTGGGCGTTTTGGAGGCGAAGATTTTCTGGTGGGAGCAACTTTAAGAATAGCGACTAAT
>JBAUIB010000054.1:0-1652 GCA_049680585.1 Phormidesmis sp. | reverse complement strand
ACCATGCTGCGAACGGCTACTCGCCATCCCTTGCTAGTCGCCAGTGTCTTACCACAGGTCGGCGTCGGTGCGGTCGTCGGCTGGATGCAGCATTTTGTTAAGCTAGGGGGCTACAGCTTACTGAATACGGCTGAAGAAGCTGTCGATAGAGCCCCCAAAAGGACTGCAAAAGAACAATATTACGCTGACCGCTGGCTCGATGCTCTAAAATACGGCTCCGGTGACGACTACGGTGACAGCAAATAGGGACAGCCGCTAGGCGCTACGCAAGATCAACAGCGCAAGATCAACAGCCATTGTTTTCTCGTCCGTCTTCTCGTTCAATTGCTCGTTATGTATCGTTGCGTATGCACTTATGAAGAATCGTTTTAGCTCAGCTATATAACCCCAACCCACTGTATAGAATATGAAGTAACACTAGGCAAGGCTGAAAACCTTAATAAGAATTGCGCACATAAGCAAAGCCTGCCTAGAGAATCAGTCATAGCTCGGCGGTGATTTTCACCTCTAACACATCGCCGAACCCGACTGTATAGCGTTACCCGGATCATTCGGGTAACACGAGTCACTTGGCCTGTTGCTCTACAAGGCTTCCACCAGAACAATCGTATTCAAGCCAAGTGAGAAACCCTATAGAACTGAGCTACAAAACTGTTGTTTGACCTCGTGATTAAAAGTAGTGATCGCCGTTTCCGACCAGCCTTTTAATCGCTTGTTCTAGCAGCGCTCAATAAGTTAACTGCTCGTGAAAATACTCAAGGAGATTGGGTCATGACGTTTTTTCAAAATTTCAAAGATGCTTTCATCTATTTAGCCGAAGGCATCTATAGAATTTTTAGCCCCCATGATGATTCCTATCCGCTAACGGGCGTTCAGCCTTATACTGGCGAGCCCTACTCCAAGCGTAGCGATACTTACTAGCAACTGGACTCGCGACCGCCAGGGGTCAGCAGCAGAGCCAGATTAAATCCCGTGACTCTTGCCGATTACCCAACTACGGCGGAAGTATTTAGCTAGGCTAGATTCTTTTAGCATTAGGCAGATGGGGCGTCCGTGGGGACAAGTGCGGGGTCGCTGCGTCCGCTGCCATTGATTGATCAGCGTTTGCATTTCCGTCTGGCTCAGCACTGCGCCATTGCGAATCGCCGTGCGGCAAGCAGTGGCGACCAAAGCAGCTTCTAAGTTTGCGCCCTGGCTTAGCTCTGTGAGGGCCTCGGCGCAGTCTGGGCGCTGGGCGAGCGGTTCTGGCGATGTGCGAGCGGCCCATAGACCATCGCCAAACGGAGAAACATCTATGCCAATTTCCGTTAGCCGTTCAACTTGCTCAGGCGTTAAGCCGTTCAGAATAATGGGTGATTCGACAGGCACCATTTGCCAGCGTTGCTGAAGCTGTTCGTAAAGGACGCGCTCATGCGCAATGTGCTGCTCGATCAGGCACAGACCGGCGGGTTGCTCGGCCAAAATATAGGTGTTGTGAACTTGTGCGATCGCCTTTAACTCATGAGGTAGCACGCCCGGCAAAGCATCCGATAAATTGACAGCGATATCGTTAGCGAAGGTGTTTTTAGCCAAATCCGCTGCGTCTGCTGTTTGTATCTGCCTAGAAGCCTGGTAGTGACCAGCTTGCTCAGCAGCTTTGATCAGCGTAGTGG
>JBAUIB010000053.1:0-2945 GCA_049680585.1 Phormidesmis sp. | reverse complement strand
CAGATGATTACACCCGAGGACTATCACAAAATTGTGCAGCGGGTGGCGATGGTGTTTCAGGGGCGATCGCATGAGCTGATCGACATTCTCACCGCACAAATGGAAAAAGCGGCTGAGGCACTAGATTTTGAAAAGGCGGCGATCATTCGCGATCAGCTAAAGGGATTGGAAACACTAAGTGCCAATCAGAAGGTGGCGCTGCCGGATGACACCATATCGAGAGATGCGATCGCGCTGTTCGCAGACGAAGAACATGCCTGCGTCCAGCTCTTTCAAATTCGCGCTGGTCGCCTGGTCGGACGATTGGGATTTGTCGCCGATGCGCAATCCGGCACTCCCGGCGAAATTTTTCAGCGCGTGTTGGAAGAACACTATCGCCTTGTAGACCCGGTCGAGATCCCAGCAGAGATACTCGTGCAGCATCCCTTGCCGGAAAGCGACATGCTCGCAGAATTTTTAACCGTGCAAAAGGGGCGCAAAGTCAACATTGAAATGCCCCAACGGCAGATGAAAGCCGAGCTGATAGAAATGGTCGAGCGCAACGCCCAGTACGAGCTGGCCCGCACGCAACGATTTGCGGATCGCAACAATCAGGCCATGCAGGATTTGGCCGAGCTAGCTGACTTGCCCGGTCCGCCCAAGCGCATTGAAGGCTACGACATCTCTCACATTCAGGGCTCGGATGCGGTGGCCTCTCAGGTTGTGTTTGTTGATGGTCTGCCCGCCAAGCAGCACTATCGCACCTACAAAATCAAAAATCCGACCGTCACCAGCGGCCACTCGGACGACTTTGCCAGCATGGCCGAAGTGATTCGCCGTCGCTTTCGCCGCTACGCAGAAGATCCGCTGTTGCAGCGGGTAGGCAATCCGGACTGGCCAGATTTGGTGATGATTGACGGGGGCAAAGGGCAGCTCTCGGCGGTGGTAGCGGAGCTGGAAGATATGAATTTGCTCAGTGAGCTGCGGGTTGTGAGCTTGGCAAAACGGCGCGAGGAGGTTTTTCTGCCGGGTGAAAAGCAGCCTTTGCAGACGCAGCCCGATCAGCCGGGGGTGCAGCTATTGCGTCGTTTGCGGGATGAAGCCCATCGGTTTGCAGTGAGTTTCCATCGGAAAAAGCGGATGAATCGGATGCGGCGATCGCGCTTAGAAGACATTCCAGGATTGGGCCATCAGCGGCGCAAGCAGCTGCTAGCGGCCTTTCGATCAATTGACTATATTCGCGAAGCCTCCCCCAAACAGCTCGCAACGGTAGACGGCATCGGCCCTCAGCTCGCCCAGCAAATCTACGACTATTTTCATCCCTCTGCGGCTTCGTGATTACCGCAGTGATGTTAAAGAGTATTCTCTGGGTTTTATTGGCGGGATTTTTTGTCGGACAGATAGCCAGACGGCTCAAGCTGCCGCCGCTGGTCGGGATGATCGCGGTGGGTATTTTGCTGGGTCCGCAGCTAGGGAACATGATTGGCCCAGCGGTGCTAGGGGCAGCTGACGCGCTACGCACCATTGCTGTGATGGTGATTTTGATGAAGGCTGGGCTGGGGCTAGATCGAGAAAAGCTGGCCCAGCAGGGAACGGTGGCGCTGCGGTTAGGCTTTTTGCCGGGAGCTTGTGAGGCCATTGCGATCGCCGCCATCTCCACTTGGCTCCTCCAGTTTGATGTACTCACCGGTTTGCTCTTGGGCTGCATCATCGGAGCAGAATCGCCAGCCGTGATCGTACCCGGCATGCTGCGCCTCAAGAGCTTGGGATGGGGCGTCAAAAAAGGTATCCCCGACGCCATTTTAACCGGCAGCGCCTTGTCGGATGTGCTGCTGCTGTTAGTATTCAGCCTGCTACTCGCCTTTCTCTCGCAAACAGGCGCGACGGGGTTGTCTTTACCGGGTGGCATTGCTATTAGCCCGTTGCTGCTACTACCTTTTCAGGTTCTCTTACAAATTTTGTTAGGTGTCTTGTTAGGCTGGATGACGGCTCGCCTGTTAGTTGTGCTGCTCACCCAGCAGAACTGGACTCAGAACGTGGTTCAAGATGTTTTGGTCGCCGCTGGATTTGCGCTACTGTTAGTGGTACTCGCTGAAGACATCCCAATATTTTCCGGTTATCTGGCGGCAATGGCGACTGGCTTTTTCTTGATTGAGCTAGATGCGCCGCTAGCACGAAGGCTGCGCGGTGGATTCAACAGTTTGTGGGCGATCGCTGAAATCATCTTGTTTGTCTTGCTGGGTGCGAGCATTCAGCTCAGCGTGCTCGAAGAGACGTTTTGGGTGGGGTTGTTGCTGTTGGCAATTGGGACTTTGGTCGGGCGATCGCTCGGCTGGTACCTTTCGACACTGGGCAGCAACTGGACAGCTCAAGAGAAACTGTTCTTATTGCCAGGTAACTCAGCCAAGGCAACCGTTCAAGCTGCAATTGGCGCAGTCCCTTTAGCCCAAGGCATTCCAGGCGGTGAAGTCATTCTGGCCGTTTCGGCGCTGTCAATTTTAGTCACCGCGCCGCTGGGCGCCTGGGCCATTCCCACCTTTGCACCGAGATTGTTACAGCGCGATCCGGTTGATCCGACTAAGGTCGCGATCACGTCAAAAGTCACTTTACTCGCAGCTGTCGATACCTCTGCCCTAGCCCTTCAGGTTCTCAAAAAAGCCGCTGCACTCGCTCGCCGCAGCGATGCAGAAGTTGTTGTGCTGCATATTGTTCAAGCAGAGAATGCTTTTAGCGTAGAACAGCTGAGACGCCAAACGCAAAAACAGCTTGCCGATATTCGCTATCAATTCATCACCGCCGAGGGATCACCGCCCGAAGAGATTATTCGTGCGGCCCAAATATACGAGGCAACCGAGATCGTTATAGGCAAACGAGGACATCGTCCTATAGAGCAAATGCTAGTCGGATCAGTTTCTCAGGCAGTGCTAGAAACGAGTCCGCTACCAGTGGTGATTGTATAGCTCACC
>JBAUIB010000052.1:0-6130 GCA_049680585.1 Phormidesmis sp. | reverse complement strand
GATCTCAAATTCATTCACCAAGAAGGCCAAAAGCTCTCAAAACTGGTCGAGGCCCAGCTCGCGGATCGCCCAATTCCTAGTGTTAGCTTCGTCGCCCGTCAACGCGACCTGAGCGAACTGATTGGCGATGCCATCCCCGGTGCCGAACGCCTGAACTTTAGCGACGCGCTCAAGCATTGGGAAGGCCGCTTCCATCGGATTACCCTAGAAGATCGAAACCTTCCGGCCATTGCAGAAAAGAGAGTCCTCAAGTGTAAAGCCAAAGCCGCCCGCGAAGAACTCAATGCGGCCTTTGAAAAATCAACCAATGTGCGCGATGCGGTGATGAACACCCTGCTGACTCGCGAAGGCGACCTGGAAATGTTTCGCAAGGTGTATCCCTTCAGCCCTGCTCTCGTCCAAACCCTAATTGCGGTTTCCAGCGTGCTCCAGCGCGAACGCACGGCGCTCAAAGTGATGATGCAGCTCTTAGTAGACCACCGCGACACTTTGGCAGTGGGCGATATTGTCCCAGTCGGCGATCTGTTCGATGTGGTTGCTCACGGCGATGAAGCCTTCAGCCCCGAGATGGCCATCCACTTTGACAACGCCAAGCGCCTGTATCAGCAAAAGCTTCTGCCCGAACTCGAAAAAGTTCACGGGCCTAAAGAAACGCTCGAAAAACTGCCGTCAACCGACCCCAAACGTCAGGCGTTTATCAATCACGATCGCCTGATTAAAACGCTCTTACTGTCTGCCCTGGTGCCCGAAGTAGAATCGCTCCGAAGCCTCACCGCCGAACGCCTCGCCAGCCTTAATCACGGTACTATCAAGTCTCCTATTGCCGGACGAGAAAGCCGCATGGTGCTTGATCTCTGTCGTAGCTGGGCTGCTAGCGTCGGTGAAATTCGCATTGGCGAAGATATGTCTAACCCCAGCATATCAGTACAGCTCTCGGGCGTAGACACCGAAACAATTCTGAAAAAAGCCGAACGAGAAGATAATCGCAGTAACCGCATTCGCCTGATCCGCGATATGGTGTACGCCCAGTTTGAGGTAGAAGAACAAGATCAGTTTGAACAGCCCTACGAATTCACTTGGAAGAACACCAAGCGCGAATGCGTAGTTATTTTCAGTAACATTCGAGAACTTCCTGAAGCCTCTTTTGATAATATTGATGACCGCTGGAAGCTGATCATTGACTATCCTTTTGATGACACCACCTTTTCGCCCAAAGACGATCGCCAAAAGTGCGAAGCCTTCAAGCAAAAGAACCCTGAAGGCGCAAAAACGATGTGCTGGATTCCCTCATTCTTTAGTGAAGAGGCAAAAAAAGAGCTGGGCACTCTTCTAATTCTGGAGCATATTCTCACCGGAGAAAGATTTGCCAGCTATGCTAATCATCTCTCGCCGCAAGATCGCCCCACGGCCAAATCTCTGCTAGAAAGCCAGCGGAGTGCCCTCAGGCAGCGCGTTCGTCGTCATATTGACGCGGCCTACGGCATTAGCAGCGCCCTCGAATCCCTCGATAACAATCTCAGCTTAGAACTCAACGAACAGTTTGTTTCTCTCAAAACAGGCTTTGAGCTGTATCCTCCTACCGCTGCGAATCTCAAAGATGGCCTCACCCACTTATTAGACCAAGCCCTACAGCATGAGTTTCCTGCGGCACCCGACTTTCAAACCGATGCTAACAAACTCAGTTCGCTACAGAAAATCTACGAGTTTACTAGCCAAGCTGCTCAAACTTCTGATGGCAGGATAGAGGTTGAATCTAAACATCGTCCGCTATTGAGAAATATTGCAGCACCTCTACAGCTAGGCGAAATGGGTGAAACTCACTTTGTCCTGGGTCAGAATTGGAAGACTCATTTCAATAAAGAAATCGCTAAAAAGGGTAGCAATCCGCAGGTGAGCGATCTGCGCAGGTGGATAGATATGCCCAAGCCTAGAGGACTCTCCCTAGCCCTCTCCAACCTAATAATACTCACCTACGCGGAGCAAACCAGTCGTAGCTTCTTTCGCCATAATAATCTGACTGATGTTGCCCTTAAAGACATTCCTAGCGACTGCGAACTGCGAGAGCAAAAACTCCCTGACGAAGCCGATTGGGAAACTGCACGGCAGCGCGCCAAAGATATCTTTGGCATTTCTATCGTCGCATTGCGCAAGGCCAGCACCGTCGCTGATTTGGAAGCGAGCGTGCAACAGAAGGCAAACAGCGCCTTAGAAAGTTGCCAAAGCTATGCGCAAGCCTTGCAAGATAGCTTAGAGACGTTGCAGCTTGAGAAAGACTGTGACCGCCTATCTACGGCGGCCACTACGCTCGCAATGGTCGAGCAACTGAGCGCGGCGAAGCCAGAAGATATAGTAGGCGTGCTAGCTAAAAGTGCGATCGCCACTTCAGCCGCCGCCATGTCCGAATGTCTCAAAAAAGCAGCGACTCTCACGGGCAATTTACAGGGCATCAGTTGGGACATTGTCGAAGGTATCCGTGCTCTCACCGGCGAGCGCCAGTCCAAAGCCGATACGATTCTAAATACCCTTACCCAAGCTTTGACCAGCGATGAGCATGTCATTGAGCTAAGACTACAATTACAGCAGTGCCAAAGTCAGGCTGTTAGACTGCTTACTCAGCAGCAGCCGGTTGTGCCGCCCGTCTCGCCGCCTCCCGTTTCACCACCTGTAACGCCGCCCCCCGTTTCACCACCCGTAACGCCACCTCCTGTCTCACCGCCCCCTGGTGCTGGCAAGGAAGCAACATCTGCCAAAAAAACGACTATTCATAAAGTCGGCGAAGGCAGCAAAACGGATATTGGCATGAAAGCTGCCGAGGATCTTTTGATTAAACTAGGCAAAGATCTCAAAGCAGGGGAGAATGTTCGCCTGAGCATCAGCTGGATTATTGAGGAGACTCGCAACACGTGATAGCGGCCCCCACCTTTAACCAAATCAAAGCGCAGGTGAGTGCGATCGCCCAGCACTCATCCAGCAGCACAGTTATTGGCATTCATGCCAAAGGCCGCTGGAGCGGCTTATGCAAACAAACCGATGGCGACAAAACTTATCTTATTAGCCAGTGCGACTCTCCCCTTGCACTCCGGATTGCGCTGCAAAATAGTACAGAACTTCAAAGTGATAAAAAACAAAACACCTTTCAGGTCATCATTACGCCTTTAGAAGATAGAGCGCTGTCCGAAGACATCCTCATCCGCTTAGCAAAGCAGCGTCTCTTTCCTATCGACCCCTGGCAAATCGTCAAATCCCTCTTCCGTGCCACCAACATAGATCCACGACTTACCACTCATCGCTGGATTCCAGAAGCGTTGATGGACTGGATGCCTGATAACCGATACGCCCCTGTACTGGGTGGCTTTTTAGATGCCGAAGTCGTCTGGCCGCTCCTTTTACAACATGGCCTCGCCATTGAAACTGAGCGACCAGATCTGAGCGCACTTTTGGTCTGGTCTACCGATCCAAACCACATTGAACGCTATCAAAAAGCCTCCGAAGACTTTCGCATTGCCGCCAGCGACTGGCTGACTCTCTACGCTGGTTTGGCCACAGCCACGCTGCTCAACAGCATTTATTACAATCCACTTCCCGACGCTTTGCCCCTCGGACTTGCCCTCGAAGTCATCTGTCATCCGCAGGCAGAAAACCAGCTCGAAAAAGCCATCGGCAAACTAGAAGAACGATTCCTGGCAGGGCACACGCCAGAGCCTCACACCCTGAAAGCCTGGAGCAAAGCAGCTCAGCAGGCTCTCCTGACGTTTCCTGTCAGCGTCCAGAAATCCTTGATTCAACGCAGTGACAATATTCTGCGCGAAATTGGAGCAGACGCATTTATCTCCCTCAGCACCTTTTCAGAGCAAGGCTTTTCGCAGCATCTCACCACGCTGAGCAAGCATCTAATGGCTGTTATTAAAAAGCCGAACAAAAAAACGCTAGCAACGCTCACGAAGACCTACCGCACTGTCAAAGCACATGCTCAGGCGCAGTACTACCTTCCACCTCGCCGTTTAGAGCGCCTAGATATGGCGCTGCGGTTAGCACAGTGGCTAGTGGCCAATGAATCTCAAGCAGCCGCTACTCCACCCAAAGACTTGGAAGATGCGATCGCCCAATACACCCAGTCAGGCAGTTTTCTTGACTGGGCCAGATATACCCTTCCGATCGCCGAGCCCCACCGAGATCTTGCCAGTGCCTACAGCAGGCTCTTCGAGCTAATTACCCAGCACCGAGAAACTCAATCGCGGCAGTTTGCCACTCTCCTCCAAAACTGGACAGCCCTAGGGTCATCGCGCCATTCAATCCTTCCCGTTGAAAATATTTTAGAAACCGTTGTCGCTCCTTTAGCCGAACACAACCCTGTTCTGCTCATCGTGCTCGATGGCATGAGCCTAGCGATCACCAACGAACTTCTCACAGACCTTACCCAACAAAGCTGGCATCTAATTGCTGATAAAGCACGACCCCTTTCGACACAGGCCGGATTAGCGGCCATTCCATCTGTTACCAATGTATCTAGAGCTAGCCTACTGAGCGGCCAGCTGACAACTGGTGAACAATCCCAAGAAACCAGAGGCTTTACTAAGCATCCTGCCTTAGTAAAACAATGCAAACGCAATCATCCACCGCTGCTCTTTCACAAAAAAGGATTGCAAGAAGTCGATACGCCCAATCTCTCTGAGACGCTATACGGTGCGATCTCATCTAATAAAAACCAGGTAGTGGGACTGGTGATTAATGCTGTTGATGATCTGCTCAACAAAGGAGAGCAGGTGGATATTGCGTGGACGTGCGATCGCATTAAAGTACTCGCTCCTATTCTAGAAGCAGCACAAATAGCTGAACGCCTGGTTATCATTACCAGCGATCATGGCCACATTCTTCACTACAGTACTGAGTATCAGGTAAGCAAAGGCGGTGGCGAACGCTGGCGCAAAGACAATGGAAAACCCAATAATCGAGAATTGAAAGTTTCAGGCGATCGCGTGTTGGCAGGAACCTCATCGTCAGTTATTGCTCCTTGGAGCGAAAGAATTCGCTACAGTACTGCGAAAAGAAAGGGATACCACGGCGGCCTAACGCCGCAAGAAATGATTGTGCCGGTTAGTGTCTTAGCACCTACTAGAATCTGTCCTAAAAACAGCCAGCCAATGCCACTACAGACTCCACATTGGTGGTCAATAACAGCAGAAGCGACAGGTGAGAATCATTCTCTAGCAAGATCAGAAAATGTATCAGCGCAAGAAACATTCGGACCTCTTTTTAGCAGCGTGTTTTAAAAACAGCTTGATAGTGTTGGCGAATTCAGATTTGGTAGTCCTAAATATGTAAGGATGCATTGTAGTGGCGAATGAAGTACCAGACAGCACCGATATGATTCTCTAGTTTTTTAGAAAACAAGAGCGTTTTACGCACCAATCTCGATACCCTTTGACGAAGGGTGCAGTTGAAGCGCTCGATACGATTAGTCTGTCCCGTCTCTTTCCCTACCGCTCTATGTCGTTTGCTTGGAATTACCTGCTCGTAAGCCTCCCAGAAGTCGGTGTAGGCCACAGCGCACTGCCGATAGACAGGCGGTAATGAGGCCCATAGCCCTCTCGCTCCCACTCGACTGCGGCGGCCGATATAAACACCGACAATTTCTCGGGTTTCTTGATCAATCGCTAGCCAAATCCATTGTTTGTTGCCTTTGTTACCTACGAAAGACCAAGCTTCATCGCATTGGATCGTTAAGCTCCCCTTTTTTTGGCCCGTACGCTGACCTCGCGTGGTACCGATGCATATTTCTCGTTGACGTAGCCTTGTAGCCAGACTTCAGAGACATCCGCAACTCTGGCAATCCCAGCAAGCGGTATCTTCTCTAGCAACAGCTTGTCAATCAAAGCTTTCGTCTCATCGCTGATGACCTTGTTCTGCGGGTCTTTGACGAACTGCCGTCCGCAGTTTTTGCACAGATGATTCTGTTTGCCATTATGAATGAATCCATTTTTGACGACAGCTTCAGAGTCGCAGTTGGGACAGATAGGTAGAACAGAAGACACGAGGAAAAATCAGATTACTACATTGCAATTATGGCTCAAGTGCAATTGCGATCGCATCACCTAATCGATAGAATCATCCTTACCCGTTTAGGACTACC